>NZ_JAAHIG010000041.1:0-46920 GCF_010692305.1 Moorena sp. SIO4G3
TGCCGCCGCTCAGATGATTAGATGGCGAGGATTGGAATTAGTACCCGTGGACAATTCGGGGAACGGAAACCGCTTGTCAAGTCGATCTGTCGGGGGAGAAATCCTAGATAAGTGGCGCAAAGGTGTTCAATCATCTGGGGCAGGAATACCCATTTGTGAGGATGGGAAGCCTACACTATACCGAAGGTTAGTGTAGGAGGATGTCACTGGAAATCCGAGCTATCTTACGGGAATCTTGAGAAAGAGGAATGCTGAAGAACCATGACAGAGTTAAGCAACGCCTAAAAAAGAGCCCGAAAAACTGGTCTATACCCAAAGTCCCTAAACCAGTGCGGAAAAAGGTAGAACTGTTAATTAACGTTGGAGCTTGTCAGGATTTTCTGGGTCTACCAAATTGGCGATGTAAAACTGTCAGGAAATAATTAATCTAATCTTGATTGGGCGGGAGTTTTAGTGTTTGAGAGAAAGATTTTTTATAAATCTCCTGCCCAATCATACTTAGTGGGCTCATACTTAGTGGGCAATAAGCACGGTTTTCTGCATACTAGGTTCCCTAGAGCCGTTTTTATCTACTCCATCCGAAATGCTTGAGCCGAAATCCTTCCAAAATAACTAGGATTTTTGACTTTTTAAACACGAAATTACCTTGGAATAACCATGACACTATCACAACCGGAAAAACAATATCCTCTCTCAAAAGACGAAGCTTTGATTTACGATTGGCGCATCCATAGTATTCGCCAAGCACTGAAACAAAAAGGAAAAGCCACAGGTCCTTTGGAAATTGAAGATTTGCTAGAATTGGATCACTTAGACCAATACCACTACTTTGGCACCAAAGCTTGCGATCGCGCTATCGATCGTTTGGCACTATCCCCCAACTCGCGAGTTTTGGACATTGGCAGCGGTATTGGTGGGCCTGCTCGATACATTAGTTATAAAACGGAATGTCACATCCAATGTGTGGAATTAAGAAAGAGTTTTAACGAAATTGCCCAAGAACTTACCCAACGAGTGGGACTTGACGAACGCATCCAATACCTCACAGGCAATATTCTAAGTCCCCAAGTGATTGACGCCCTGTTGCCAAGCTCATTTGACAGCATCATTTCTTTTCTGTCTTTTTTACACATTGAAAATCGGGATAAAATACTGGAAATTTGTTTTCGCTCTTTGAAGGAAAATGGCCTGATCTATATCGAAGATTACGTGGCCAATGGCACTCTGACACCAGACGTTAAAACCACTCTAGAAGAAGTGGTTCAATCCTCTTATTTACCAACCCGCGAAACCTACCGAAATCACCTCGAACGTGTAGGATTTGCTGACATTTGTTTCATTGATTTAACAACAGGATGGAAAGGTTGGGTAAAAGAACGTTATCAAAAATTCCTGCAATCAAAGGACGAATCAATCAAACTAGTCGGTGAAAACGTTTATGAACACCGTCGTCAATTTTATCAAACCATTAGCGACTTGTTTCAAAGCGGCAAGATTGGTGGCTCCTCAATTGTTGCAAAAAAACCTTGTGTTCCAAAAATTCACCAAGTACCTGATACATATTTCGCCTCTACAACCTCTGTCTATAGTGAACAATACCATTTCTTTCTCGAAGATGGTTCTCTACTTGCTCTAAGATATTTCAAAACTGGAACAATCGACCATTACTCAGCCTGGTGGAGCGACACCAAGGGCTACTCCCTGGAACTTATCAATACCTCCGAACACCAACGCTCAAATCAACACATCTCTATCAAAAACAACGATGGAACCGGAAGCATTTGTTTGCCAGAAGCTAATATAGAAATTCAATTCCAAGTTGCCGCCGAATTCACTTGGGCGGTTCCAGCTGAAAAAAATCATCGCGCCGTCATTCACCAACCAAAACTCCTGTGCACAGTGTACACAGGCGATCGCACTCAAAAAGCTATAGGTTATTGCAAAATTTATCAGGGAGATTACCCCAAGTTTTGGGGCTACCACTTTGTTCACGCCTTTTTCCCTGATTACGGAATCATTTGGAGTGCTGAAGCCACATTCGGCCAAGAAAAATACAATTATTTCAAGCTCCTCAACACCTCCGAAACAGAAAAGCAAATATTGTTAAACGGAGAAGATTCTTACCATCGCCAAACCAGTGCCCACGCCCGCATCCAAAACAAAATATATCACTTGAAATTCGACACAAAAACTTTCGCAACTTGGTCGAGCATCCTGCGAAATCAACCATTGACTATGGAAAGTAAGCTATGCTTGGAATACAGACCCGCCATTCTAGAAATAGACGACCAAGAAGTTGCCAAAGGAATTTGTTTAAAAGAATTTTGTTTCGGCACAATTACCTAAATTGATGTTAAATTATTTGAAGGCTATCCTATCGATAAAAAAAACAGCTGATGACTATAAAATTACAGATAAGCGATGGTGAAAGCTTCTGTTTTTTAGGCGTTGCTGAATTAAGGAATGAATGCGCGATCATTTGGTTTTATCAAAGCCCCCGTTGGTCCCCCAATTCTGGGGGACTTGTCTTGATGCAGTCGCTCATGGGGGAAACCACGCCAGTTGCTCATGGGGGGAACCCCCAAGACCGCACTGGCTCCCCAAGACCGCGCTGCATCGCTTGATAGTTTTGTTCCCCCCAGAATTGGGGGGCTAGGGGGGCAAAACCATACCCATAATCAGCAACGCCGTTTTTTAAGCAGGAGATTAAACCGAACGAGCCGTTTATGCTAGACATATTTATGTGTCCTGTCTATAGTAAAATGATTCTTACAGAGAGAGGTTAACAGCAGATTAACAATAGTAGTGAAGTGATGGATAAGTCTACTTTCTCTAATTGGGATACAGAGGCAGACGTGGTAGTTGTTGGTAGTGGAGTTGCTGGACTAGCGGCTGCGGTTGAAGCCAAAAATGCTGGTGCATCGGTAGTTGTTCTAGAAAAGCGTAGCGCCTGTGGCGGAAATTCCATCATGAGTGATGGAGGGATAGCGGTTGCGGGGACTGATTTTCAGAAACAATACGGTATTCTAGACTCTTGGGAACTCATGTATGAGGATATGTTGAGAGCTGGCTTGAATATGAATGATGCATCTCTGGCTAAGATAGTTGCTCAACAGTCTAATTCTGTACTAGAGTGGCTTACTGAATATTTAGCTGTCAAATTTCAACATAAGCCCATAATCTTTGGCGGCCATTCTGTTCCTCGTATCCATCTGCTACACAATTTTTCTGGAACAGCAATTGTGAAACCTCTTCTTTCAAAGGTAAAGGAGTTGGGCATTGAGATCAAAACCAATATTTGCCTCACAAAGTTCGGAAAGGATGTTCGAGAGATTGAAGTTTATGACAAAAAGCAAAACCAAGCCAGAGCAGTCTATGCAAATACTGGTGTCGTTTTAGCTACTGGTGGTTTTGGCGGAGATGTTGCTTTCCGAATGCTTCATGATGCTCGTCTAACCAGCACCGTAGGTAATACTAATCGTTTGGATACTACAGCAGAAGGAATGCTAGAGGCGATCAAGATTGGTGCTAATTCTGTGCATTTAGAATATATTCAGTTATCACCTTGGAGTTCTCCTGACGAGAAAGGTGGTAAAGTTGCTACCGAATTTTTTTATACAGTTTTTCCCTATGGGATAGTGGTTCATCCCTTAACAGGAAAGCGTTTTTTTAATGAATTAGCGGACAGAAAAATTAGAGCAGATTCAATTTTAGACGTTGGTCAACCCAGCATTGGTATTGCTGATTTGGAAGGTATAAACATTTCTGGTCACAGTATGGATCGGTACTTAAGCAGGAATATTGTGAAAAGGTTTGAAGACTTGGAGGAACTTGCTGCAGCATATTCTCTGCCTTATCAAGCTTTAAAAGAAACTCTCGATCTCTACAACAAGTATGTCGAGAATAAGAAAGATGAGAGTTGGCAAAAGCCTATTCCATTAGAGGCAAAACCTCTCCATGCTCCATATTATGCTATGCGATTGTGGCCTAAGGTACATTACACTATCGGAGGCGTTACCATCAACCCTAAAGCTCAAGTTATTGATAATAATGGCCAGCCTATTCAAGGCTTGTATGCTGCAGGAGAAGTGACAGGCGGTATTCATGGTGCCTCTCGCCTGGGGGGTTCTTCTATAACTGAATGCGTGGTGTTTGGTAGAATCGCCGGTAGAAATGCTGCTTTACAAAAATTTACATCAATTTCCTAGACTTATTCTAGTAAGTTATGGAAAACTTTAAATTGTGGTTGCTAAATAATAATTTGTAATTTGTGTTGTTGACTGACATGCTGGAATATCCCGATGTACATACAATAGGCAAATTGCAACATGGCTAGCTTTGTATACTGAAGGGTATCAACCAAATCAGTATTGATTTAGCAATAACAACTTTAGCTATTTTATCAATGGGTGTCTAGCTCCCACAACTAACAATGAACAAAATCGTTTTAGAACCTCTCAACCAACATATTATTGATGGTGAATCTATTGGTTTAGAGGAAGCTTTAGATGAAGCCTTAAAAGACTATTCCCCCCGACAGATTATTAACACTTGCCTCTTAGAGGCTATGAGGACTGTCGGCGAATTATATGGTTCAAGAGAAATTCCGTTACCGTCCGTTATCAAATCGGCGGAGACTAAAAAAGCGGCGGTAGCGTATTTAGAAACCCATATGGATAAGGAAGAAGCTGAGGATATTACTCAGGGTAAATGTCTAATTGCGACGGTAGAAGGTGACCTCCACGATCTTGGGAAAAATCTAGTTGATATTATCCTTTCTAGCAATGGTTACAAGGTAATTAATTTAGGCATTAACCAACCAATCGATAACATTCTCAAAGCCTACGAATAAAATCAACCAGACTGCATTGCCATGAGTGGCTTGTTGATCAAGACTATGGCAGTTATGAAGCATAATTTAGAAATTTTTAATGAAAAAGGCATTACCGTTCCTGTTATCTTAGGTGGCGCTGCATTAACTCCTAAGTTTGTGGAAAAGGATTGCAAAAATACCTATAAAGGTCAAGTTGTCTATGGGAAAAATGCTTTTGTTGATTGGCATTTTATGGATAAACTAATGTCAGCAAAAGCTGAAAATAATTGGGACGACCTGAAAGGATTTTTAGATGAAGAAGCTTCACCTCCCCCCCCACTAACCTTAGAAGAGATGGGGCAAATACCATTTGCGGAAGCAAATCAATATAAACTTTATATAAATGACTCATTTGTTTATACTGAAGAATCTTTGGCAAAAGAATCATCGGTAAAAAAATCTGTGGTAATTGATACTAAGCGTTCCCATGTAGTAACTTTAGATGTAGAACGCCCTACTCCTCCTTTTTGGGGAACTCAAGTATTAAAAGATGGAGACATATCAATTGAAGACATTTTCCCTTATGTAGATGTACAGCTTTTATACGTGGGGCGATGGAGGTTCCGTAAGCTAAAAGATCAATCACAACAAGATTATAATGAGTTTTTAGCCACAAAAGCTTATGGAATTTTAGAAGAATGGAAAGAAAGAGTTATTGCCGATGACCTAATACATCCGGCAGCAATTTATGGCTATTTCCCCTGTAACGCTGAAGGGAATACAGTGTATGTCTACGATCCACAAGATCACAATAAACTGCTAACAACCTTTGAATTCCCCCGTCAACGGGGAGGAAAACGTCTTTGTATTGCGGATTTCTATGCCACTAAAGAATCAGGTCAAATCGATGTCTTCCCCATGCAAATTGTAACAGCAGGTGAAATAGGAACCACCCATGCACAGAAGCTATTTGAAGCGGATAATTATCTTGACTACCACTATTATCATGGTGTGGCGATGCAGATGGCAGACGCCATAGCGGACTGGTTACACGCTAGAATCCGTAAGGAGTTAGGCTTTGGGTCAGAAGAGCCTGATAATATAACCGATATAATGCGCCAACGCTATCGAGGATCTCGTTATAGTTTCGGTTATCCTGCTTGTCCTAATATGGCAGATCAATTCAAACAAATGGATTTACTTGATACCTCTCGCATTGATGTGTACATGAATGAAAGTGAGCATCTACTTCCTGAACAGTCTACCACGGCGTTTGTTGCTCATCATCCTGTAGCAAAATACTTTAATACTTAGTTGATTAGATAAATAAGCCGATGATGGTGGGTTAATTACAACCTTTTTTTGTCTCGCCTAGAGACGGAAAGTTGGTAGATAAATTTTCGACAATAAATAATATATATATAGCGGTTTTCATTTGAATGGAATACCAATTCATGTGATAAAATTCTGGGGCACAGGGATGTCCATTTTACTCATCTTGTATTGAGTTAAAGTGAAAACCGCTATAGCATCAAAAATGATAATTTACAAAGACTTAATTTGTGTATGCAAAATTTGCTAAGCTTACCTAAACTCTTCAAATTACAAGCACAAAAAACGCCAGAATAAATTGCGATTGTAGATCAGACAAATTCAATTACCTATCAAAAATTAGATCGGTTGACAGATAACTTAGCGGGTTACCTTCACAAACAAGGGGTTACCTTAAATCAACCTGTTGGAGTTTTACTGGAAAAATCCCAAGACTTTATTATTGCTTCTCTAGCTATTATGAAAGCTGGGGGAGTATTTATGCCCCTAGAATTAAAATATCCCGATGCTTTGCTTGCCAAAATGGTAGCAGATGCTAAACCTAGTTTAATTATTACCAAGAGCCAATATTCCTCAAGAATAAATAGTGAACTTTCTATACAAATTTTACCTATAGATCGAGAAAATAACTGGAACTCACCCCCCACATTAAATTTAGAACTACCGTCAATAGCTCCTGAAAATATCGCTAATATAATCTACACATCGGGCAGTACAGGAGAACCAAAAGGCATAATATTAAGTCATCAGGCAATTATTGCTGGGGAATTGAGACGAGAGCAAGTAAGTCTCAGTAAATCAGGATATCCTATAGCCTATGTATTATTTCAGTGGGAAATATACAGACCTTGGATTAAAGGTTCAACCACATACATTATCCCTGACGAAATAATTTATGATCACCAGCTATTTTTAGATTTCATATATCAAAATAAAATCAAGGAAATTACCATATCTCCTTCCTTAATACAAAGTATATTTAATACAGTTGTAGTTGATTGTATTATCTCAAAATTATCAGGATTGGAAGTTATTTGGGTAACCGGAGAAGCACTAACAAAACAACTAAAGTCTAAATTGATAGATAGACTACCATCTACTCGCTTACTAAATTTTTATGGAATAAATGAATGCTTTACTATTGCTATTGATAATTTGCGAGAAATCGAAGATTTACCATCAGGATTCTGTGCTGTTGGGATTCCTTTTGAAGACGATGAAATAATTTTATTAGATCAGAATGGGCAGCAAGTTACTCCAGGAAACGAAGGGGAAATGTATATCCGTAGTCCCTGTATGTTTCGAGAATATTTGAATAAACCCAAGCTGACTGCTGATAGTTTTGTTGACATTAACGGCAATCGCTTTTTCAGAACAGGAGATTTAGCAGCTATTTTACCCAACGGCAAACTATAAATTAGGGGTCGTTGTAATTATATGGTCAATCTGCGGGGATATAATGTATCCTTAGCTGGGATTGAAAACACCTTATTAGAACATCCTGAAATAAAAAGCTGTGTAGTTATTATTCAAGGAAAAGAAGAAGCAGAAAAGAAACTGATAGCCTATTTCGTACCTCAGAAACAAAGCACTGAACCCCAGCAGATTAGGGAGCTAAAATTAAGGTTACGTCATCATTTACAAGACCATTTACCTGCTCACATGATTCCATCGGTATTTGTGGTAATCGATAAAATTTCCATGACACCGATGGGTAAGTTGGATCGTCGCCAACTACCAAGTATAGACCATTCTCGCCCAGAATTGGCAGTACCTTTAGTCAAATCCCAATCCGATACAGAGAAACGTATTGCTCAGATTTGGCAAGAAGTACTTCAGTTAGAGGAAGTAGGAATTAATGATAATTTCTTCGATTTAGGTGGTAATTCTTTACTGCTGATCCGGGTTCACAAAAACCTGAGCAAAATCTTGGCAATACATCTACCTGTAACAACACTGTTTGAACACCCAACTATTGCTACTCTGGCTCAATATTTGGAACAAGAACAGGTAGGAAAAACAGCCGTTAAGCGGTACGAAAAAAGAAAGAAATCCATCCAGGATGGTTGTGATATAGCCATAATTGGGATGTCTTGTCGGTTTCCTGGGGCAAACAATACCGATGCTTTCTGGAACAATTTACGAGATGGGGTAGAATCAATTTCCTTCTTTAGCGATCGCGAAATTGAGCTAGAAGCTCCAAACTGGATCGAACACCCCAATTATGTTAAAGCCAGTCCTATCTTGCCAGATATTGACCTATTTGATGCTGAGTTCTTCGGCTACAGCGATAAAGAAGCTGAACTAATGGACCCCCAACATCGGCTTTTCCTGGAATGTGCTTGGGAAGCGCTGGAAATTGCTGGTTATAATCCTGGAAATTATCCAGGTTCGGTGGGAGTTTATGGGGGTTCGAGTCCCAGTACCTATCTAATTAACAATATATCTCATAGCTTAGGCTCTTCTCGGACAAGTCCTTTGCTTACCCATTGTCTATTTAGGGGCACTAAAGATGTGCATACCGACCTAGGCAATGGGGGAGATTACTTACCCATGCGGGTCTCCTACAAATTGAACCTAAAAGGGCCTAGTGTTAATGTTCAAACTGCCTGTTCCACCTCACTAGTTGCGGTTCACTTAGCTTGTCAGAGTTTACGCAGTGGTGAATCTGACTTAGCACTAGCTGGGGGGGTTTCGATCTTCGTTCCTCACAAGACTGGTTATTTATACCAAGAAGGCATGATGTTGTCTCCCGATGGTCACTGTCGTGCTTTTGATGCTGAAGGTCAAGGAACTTTATTTGGTAGTGGAGTTGGCATAGTTGTCTTGAAGCGATTAGAGGAAGCGATCGCTGATGGAGACCATGTATATGCCACGATCAAAGGGTCAGCAATTAATAATGATGGGGCGGTTAAAGTTAGCTACACAGCTCCTAGCATAGAAGGACAGATAGCAGCTATTTCCGAAGCACTGGCTATGGCTAACATAGATCCTAGGACGGTGAGTTATGTCGAAACCCATGGAACTGGCACACCCCTGGGAGATCCAATTGAGATTGCAGCACTGACAAAAGCGTTTCGACAAAGTACAAACAGCCAGGACAATAATTTTTGCGCGATTGGATCGGTTAAAACTAATATCGGGCATCTCGATGTCACCGCAGGGATAGCAGGTCTAATTAAAACAGTGCTGGCACTGCATAACAAAGCCATTCCGCCAAGCTTGCACTTTAAAGAACCCAATCCCAACATAGATTTCCCCAATAGTCCCTTTTACGTTAATACAGCCCTCACCCCATGGGAACCAAAGGTCACCCCTCTCCGTGCTGGAGTAAGTTCCTTTGGTATGGGTGGAACCAATGCCCATGTTGTTCTAGAGGAAGCCCCGAAACAAGTTGAAAGTCGATCCCCCCTAACCCCCCTTAATAAGGGGGGCATAAGCGAAGTATCCCATGGCTTCCCCCCCCTTAATCAGGGGGGCAACAGCGAAGCCTCCTATGGCTTCCCCCTTGCTAAGGGGGGCATAAGCGAAGCCTCCTATGGCTTCCCCCTTGCTAAGGGGGGCAACAGCGAAGCATCCCATGGCTTCCCCCTTAATCAGGGGGGCAACAGCGAAGCCTCCTATGGCTTCCCCCTTGCTAAGGGGGGCAACAGCGAAGCCTCCTATGGCTTCCCCCTTAATCAGGGGGGCAACAGCGAAGCCTCCCATGGCTTCCCCCTTGCTAAGGGGGACGGGAGGGGGATCGAAAAAAGTAAGTCAAAAGGCAAAACTGAACGTTCTCTGCATATTTTGACTCTATCAGGGCAAACAGAGCAAGCTGTGGCAGAGTCGGTACAGAATTATATAACTTATCTGGAGTCTCATCGGGAAGGGGAGATTGCCGATATCTGTTTTACTGCCAATGGTGGACGTCAGCATTTTAACCATCGTTTGGCTGTTATTGCTGGCTCCACTCAAGACCTTCTGGAGCAGTTGCAAAGGTTTGGAAAGCCTGTTGATATCAACGATAGTTCCGAACCCCCAACAATTCACTCCCTCAAAGCAGACTCTACCAAGCAGATTGCCTTTGTGTTTACCGGACAAGGTTCTCAGTATATTGGTATGGGTCGTCAACTCTACGAAACTCAGCCCACTTTCCGCAAAAATTTAGACGAATGCGATCGCATCCTCCGTTCCTACTTAGATATTCCCTTGTTGGAAGTTCTCTACCCAGATTTAGATAACAATAAACCGGAAACAGAACCTGACTCACCCATTCACCAAACAAGCTATACCCAACCTGCCATCTTTGCCATTGAATATGCCCTGGCCGGGTTGTGGAAATCCTGGGGTATCGAACCGGATGTAGTAATGGGTCATAGCATTGGGGAGTATGTGGCGGCTTGTGTTGCTGGGGTTTTTAGCCTAGAAGACGGACTGAAACTAATTGCCCAACGGGGTAGGTTGATGCAATCCTTACCCCAAGACGGAGAAATGCTAGCGTTGTTAGCTTCAGTTGCAGAAGCAGCAGAAGCAATTAAACCCTATGGCCGGGATGTGTCTTTGGCTGCGATTAATGGACCCCAGAGTGTGGTAATTTCGGGAAAAAGAGCCGCGATTAACACAATTGAGCGCAATCTTGCCGCAAAGGGAGTCAAAACCAAGAAATTAACTGTTTCCCATGCTTTCCACTCTCCTTTGATGGAGCCAATGTTGGCAGAGTTTGAGCAGGTAGTGGCACAGGTGCGGTTTAATCTACCACAGTTAAAACTGATCAGCAATGTTACGGGAGAACTAGCCACAGAAGAAATAACCACTAGCAAATATTGGTGCGATCATCTCCGGCAGCCTGTGCAATTTATGGCTAGTATGTCAACCTTGGAACAGCTTGGGATAGATGTATTGGTAGAGATTGGAGCCAAACCAATTTTATTAGGAATGGGTCGTCAGTGTCTCCCCGAACATCAAGGGTTATGGTTACCTAGTCTGCGTCCTGGACAAGAAGATTGGCAACAAATATTAACCAGTTTGGCAGAACTGTATTTGCATGGTGTGCCAGTCAATTGGCTCGGTTTTGACCAAGATTTTGCTCGTCATCGCATTCCCTTACCCACTTATCCTTTTCAAAGGCAACGTTATTGGGTGAGTCCAGAGGATAGTTTAATGGGAATAACTGCCCCTTCAACATCCTCTGGAGCGATTGGCGCGGTAGCGTCAGCGCTAAAAGCGATCGCACCAAAAGATATAGGTAAAAAGCCGGATATTGCTGACTGGTTTTATATTCCATCTTGGAAACGGTCTATTCCCCCTGCTTATCAACCAGGTGAAAAGCTGCTTGAGTCTGACACTCTAGTATTTATCGATCAGTGCGGACTCGGAGAAAAACTAGCAGAAAAACTGGCAATACAGGGGAGTGACGTTGTAAGGGTGAGTCCCGGTTCGGAGTTTGCTAAGCACAGCGATCGCTTCTACACCATTAATCCGACCCAAGCTGATGACTACCATACCCTACTCCAAGAACTGAAACAACTGAATAAAAACCCCAGTAGCATTATTCATCTGTGGAGTGTCACTCCAACTAACCACACAGAATTAGGAATAGAATCTTTTGAAGCGTCCCAGGATTTGGGTTTATACAGCCTGATATTTCTTGTCCAAGCCCTTGAAAAACTGAATTTTATCAATTCACTCCAACTTACAGTTGTATCAAACAACCTGCAGGAAGTGAGCGGAGAGGAAGTCTTATCTCCAGAGAAAGCAACCCTGCTGGCAGCCTGTAAAGTTATTGGACAAGAATATCCAAATATAAACTGTCGCAGTATCGATCTTGTTCTTCCCCCATCCCAAAAGCAAAAGCAGGAAAAACTTGTAACCCAACTACTGGGGGAAATAACAGCACACTCAGAAGATTTAACCATCGCTTACCGGGGTAAACATCGCTGGGTGCAAAAGTTTGAAGCTGTGGGATTAGAAACACCTGGAGCAGAGACATTACCTCTGACAAAAGAAGGGGTTTATCTCATTATCGGTGGACTAGGGGCGATTGGTCTGTCCCTAGGGTTACACTTGGCAAAAACTGTACGGGCCAAACTGATCTTAACGGGACGTTCCTTATTTCCTGCCAGGGATGATTGGTCTCAATGGCTAGCCACCCACGATGCAGAAGATCGGATTAGTCGCAAAATTCAGAAATTGCAGGCTATGGAGGCTATGGGAGCCGAGGTTATGGTACTCAATGCTGATGTAGCCCATGGACAACAAATGGAAGCAGCGATCGCACAAGCAGAAGCTCGGTTTGGTAACATCAATGGAGTCATCCACAGTGTTATGTTTACTGGAGACAAAGCATTGTGTTCCATCAAGGAAATAACTAAAACTGATATTTGGCAGCACTTTCACGGAAAAGTACAGGGAACGATCGTCTTATCAAAGGTTTTGCAGAACAAAAACCTTGACTTTTGTATTTTAATGTCCTCTATAGCATCATTACTGGGAGGTTTGGGGGACGTTGCTTACTCGGCAGCCAATCTGTTTATGGATGTTTTCGTTCACCAGCAAAACCGAAGTAATTCGATTCCTTGGTTGAGTGTAAACTGGGAGACTTGGGAATTCCCAAAACAAGATCGAAATTATGACATTGCAGCAGGGCTGGCTGAATTTGCCATAACTCCAGAAGAGGGTATCCAAGCCTTTGAAAAGGTTTTATCCACTCCAGAACTCGATCAAATTATTGTATCTAGTGGAGATTTACAAGCTCGTATCGATCGATGGGTCAAACTTAAATCTGTAAAAGAACGGAATAACGAGCATCAACAAGCATCATCTACACCAGTTACCTTCCGCAAGCAATTGGAGACAGTTCCTGTGGGAGAGCGTCAGGGATTATTGGTTACTCACGTCCGCGCGCAGGTAGCCAAGGTACTCGGAATTGCTCCTGAGCGAATAACATTAGAGCAAAAACTCATAGACTTAGGATTAGATTCTTTGATGTCTATTGAATTGAGAAATACTCTCCAATTGAGTCTGGGTTTGTCTGTGCCTTCTACTTTACTCTTTGACTATCCCACACCAGAAGCGTTGACTAGTTATTTGGCTCAGGAAGTTCTTGCCTTTGAGGACTCAAAAACTTTAACCGATGCCGCAATTCAACAAGGTATAATTGAGCATGACTCTTACCGCTCTACTTTAGTATCGATTCAGCCAAATGGTTCAAAACCTCCTCTGTTCTTTGTTCCCGGAGTCTTGGGAAATGTTTTCGATATCTATCCCTTGGCACAACACCTAGATTCAGAGCAACCTTTATACGGCTTGCGATCGCTTGGTTTAGATGAGGGGGAAAAGCCATTAACCCGAATGGAAGAGATAGCAGCCCACCACATTAAAGCCTTACAAGCCGTTCAGCCTAAGGGTCCATATTTTCTGGGCGGTCATTCAGCAGGAGGAAAGGTGGTTTTTGAGATGGCTCAACAGTTAAAAAATCAGGGACAGGAGGTGGCTTTACTTGCCATTATGGATGGTTTAGGGACAAATCTGCAAAAATATCAAGATTTTTCTGAGTGGGATAATAGCAAACTCATCAATGATTTAAGCAGTTTCTATCAAGGTTCTTTGGGAGAAGCGGTCAAAGTTTCTCCTGAAACACTTCAATCTATTGGAGAGGAGCAACAGTTAAATTATCTTCTGGAAAGATTGAGAATAGCTGGTTTTAAATTAAGCCAAGATGAACTAAAACGTATTTTTAAAGTTTACAAAGCTAACGTTCAAGCTGATGTTGAGTATATCCCACAGGAGAGTTACCCAACTTCAATTACTTTCTTCCGAGCTATGGAAACAGAGGTCTTTGAGGCTACCCTCGGTGAAACAACAATACTGGAAGACCCAACTTGGGGGTGGGGTGAGATTTCTGCTGAACCTGTGACAATTTATGAGATTCCAGGCAACCATTTCACGATGATGGGAGAACCAAATGTTGGAGTTATAGCTCAAACCCTGAGGACTTGTCTGGAAAGCAACCCACGGGCGGTGCACCACCCGCTATGAATGGAAGAGCCCAATTTCTTTTCCTTTTCCGAAACTCCCTACTCCCTACTCCCTGTTCCCTGGTCTCCGTTCCCTGTTCCCTGTTCCCTTGTGTTTTATAAAATTACCAAAAAATAGAAAAACCATGAGAAAAATCTTAGCTTTATGGGCAACCCTTCGCTCAACCTCCACCGCCTTTGAAACTATGATGCTCCAAAGAGGTGATTTTCTTATTGTTCACGAACCTTTTGGCTTATCTTACTACAACTCCCCAGAGCGTCGCGATACTAATCGTTATCCAGATATAGAACTCAATCCTGAATATAATTACCAAACAACATGGCAAAGGCTAAAACAGCAAGCAGATTCCCAGGCAGTTTTTATCAAGGATATGGCTTATTATATGTTCCACGTAGCCGATCGAGAATTTTTGTCTATATTTGAAAATACTTTTCTGGTGCGTCATCCCGCTAAAATGCTCCCATCATTTTACGACAAGTGGCCTGATTTTACTTTAGAAGAAACCGGTTATGCTGAAATCTACAAACTATTTGAAATGGCGAAAGAATTCAGTGGAAAAATTCCAGTGGTAATTGACTCGGACGATTTGGTACAAAAGCCCGAAGCAACAGTTAAAGCTTACTGCGATGCTGTTGGTATACCGTTCATTAAAGAAGCCCTAAAATGGGAACCAAAATCCCGTCCCGAACTTACTAATTGGGACGGGGGAACTTGGATCGCTAACGCAATGTCTAGTAGTGGCTTCAAGGAGCAAAAGAAAGAGAATTATGTGGCAGTGGAAGATAATGAACACTTACAAAATGCTTATGAATTTTGTTTGCCTTATTACGAAAAGCTTTACGAACATCGAATTCGTATTGCTGAATGATTAGTGATTAAATTCATTGATACCTACTATCAAGATATGTACGGTTACAATGGAAAAACTGTAATTCTATGCTCATAAAAGTCTAAATTACGGCATTGGTGACAAATTAAGGATCATTGAAAACCCCTGTGAAGATAGATGAAATTCCCAATTAAAGCTGTACGTTTCCCAATAAATCCAATTATTAAGCAGGGAATGCCAGGATTAGAAGGCCATCTTGGTGCTAACATTAATGGTCCATCCCTCATTCGCGTTCCTGACTGGATTAAAAATCCCCTAGGACGCTATTATCTTTATTTTGCTCATCACTTGGGTAAATATATTCGTCTTGCCTATGCCGACTCTCTAGAAGGAGAATGGAAGATCTATGAGCAGGGAACCCTACACTTGGATGAAACAACTTGCTTGGATCATATTGCTTCTCCAGATGTCCATGTTGACAATGAAGCCCAAGAAATACGGATGTACTTTCATGGCGACTATGAGGGGAGGGATAAGTACGATCAGGTGACAATGCTGGCAAAATCTCAAGATGGTCTGCATTTTACTGCTTTGCCAGAGATACTTGGACCATACTATTTTCGAGTTTTCCAGCACAACGGATTCTACTATGCCATTGCCAACAACTGGTATGGTACAGTTATGAAGAATCGTCCCATAGCTGGAATTGTACTCCGGTCAAAAGACGGTGTGACGGCGTTTGAGGCAGGACAAGATTTTATACTTAACCTACGACACGGTGCTGTATTGGTAAAAGGTGACCGATTGCTCGTATTCTACTCCAGATATGGCGATGCTCCTGAACGTGTTTTAATGAGCTACGTGGATTTAACCAAGGATTGGGACAAGTGGATTCCTTCAGAACCAGTGACAGTTATTGAACCAGAAATGGATTATGAGGGAGTTGCTTTACCTATTGTCTCTTCGGAAGTTGGTGTTGCAGAAGAACCGGTGCGAGAACTGCACGACCCAGCTATCTACACCGAGGGAGAAAAGCTGTACTTACTCTATTCAGTAGCAGGGGAACAAGGTATCGCGATCGCTGAACTAAAATTTTGCTATTAAAAGGAATTTGTTTAAAAGAATCTTATTTCGGCACAATTACATAAACATATACCAAAGGGAACAGGGAACAGGGAACAGGGAACAGGGAACAAAATTATCACAATTCCTACACGGATTGCTATAGTACAGAAGATTTACTACTATACCCGCATTTATCACAAGGAGTGCAAACGCTAAATCATAATATTCTGTACTACATAATGAAGTGCTAAAAGTAGTATAATAAATACTAACTTAGTTGGTGAAATTGTGGATACCAAGAATAACCAGGATGAATACTATTAACATTCCCCCGACCTTCAAAGTTACAGAAGAACAATTCCAAATACTCGCTACTGCTAACCGAGAAAAGCGCCTAGAACGTACTGCTAATGGAGAATTAATTGTTATGCCCCCTACAGGAGGCAATACCGGAAAACGCAACGCACAATTATCTGCACAATTTGTTATTTGGAACAATCAAACCAAACTCGGAGTTGTTTTTGACTCTTCTTGTGCTTTTCGTCTTCCTAATGGTGCCGATCGCTCTCCTGATGTCAGTTGGGTAAAAATAGAACGCTGGAATCAACTCACACCAGAACAACAAGACACTTTCCCACCCCTTTGTCCTGATTTTGTCCTTGAGTTACGCTCCCGTACGGATACTATGGAAAGCTTAAGACAAAAAATGCAAGAATATTTAGACAATGGCATAAGCTTAGGCTGGTTAATCGATCCCAAAAATAAAATCGTAGAAATTTATAAACCTCAACAACAGGTGAAGGTGTTGAACTCTCCTAAGACTCTATCTGCAGAAGAAGTATTACCTGGATTTAGTTTAACTTTTGAAACCGTTTGGTAGTTAGGATGAAGTCATCGAATTGATGGCTCAAGGGAACAGGGAACAGGGAACAGTAGGAAAGAACTCGGAGGATTTTTTGGTGTTATAAATAATCCGCAATGTATGATATCTTTTTAAATGCTATACTTTAACTACTACTAATTATACCTTAGCAGGAATTGAAGCCGACTTACCCATTGACCCTCAGCCCGATAGTATTAGCGATCGCACTGTAAGATGAAGGTGGATGAGGTCTTGAAGGAGATATGCCAGCTAAAGACATTTACCACGACTGTGTCAAAAATGCTCTCATTTTGGTGAGCTGTTGTTAAAAAACAATCGAGTTCGTCTTTTGGTTTTTGATCCTGAAGCGGAGGATATTATTAGATGGACACTTTAGAGCGAGACCGGGAGATTATTCAAAAAATTATCTCTGAGTACGCACAAATTCCTTATTCTTACGGAGAAATTGAACGACATAGCATTTTTGATTGTGATCGCGATCGCTACCTATTGATGATAGTTGGTTGGGAGGGAGTGCGTCAAGTTCACGGCTGTATCATTCATGTGGAAATTATCGATGGCAAAATCTGGATTCATCGCGATGGGACAGAGGATGGCATCGCTGGGGAACTCCTAGAAGCAGGTATTCCCAAAGAGCGTATTGTTCTAGGCTTTAAATCACCCGGAGTAAGGAAGCACACAGGGTTTGCAGTTGCCTAAAGTCACCCTGAATTCCATACGGTTTTGGGACAATTCCTTAACTATCGCTTTGCCCTCAAAGCAGAAGATCCAGAGAGATTATTGTATTTAGCTATTCCTATTGAAATTCACGAGACCTTCTTTGCCCGTCGCTTCGTTCAACTTATTACCCAAGAGTATCAACTAAAATTGATTGTATTCGAGCCAACTAAGGAGGAAATTGTTCAATGGCAAAACTAGAGCAATATCGGCAATTCGTCAAAGAGATTCTAACCGAATACAGCAGCCACAAACCCGCTTATGGTGAAGTAGAAGTGGAATTAATCTTTGATACCGAAAGAGACCGCTACCAGCTTGTCCATGCCGGATGGAGTAATCGTCGCCGTATTTATGGTTCCACCATCCACATTGACCTTAAAGATAATAAGATTTGGATTCAAAATGATGGTACAGAAGTTGGGATTGCTAACGTCTTAGTTGAACGCGGTGTCCCTCACCAAGATATTGTTCTGGCCTATCATGCCCCTTACCTCAGGAAATTTACTGAATTCGCGGTAGGGTAAGAAATGATAACTTAGGTTTTTAAATTGTCGATACCAAAAATAACCAGGAGGTTTTGATGGTAACTTCTTTAACTACTCCCGATGCCACCTTAGCAGCAATTGAAGCCGCCTTACCCATTGACCCTCAGCCCTATACTATTGGCGATCGCCCCACGGGTTTGATCGTTGTGGATGTGGTCAATGGCTTTTGCACTGTTGGTTTTGGTCCTTTGGCTCCAACAGAACCAAATCAGCAAATAGCCACCATGGTATCAGAAAGCGATCGCCTAGCAAAAGCTTTCACAGCCAAAGGTTGGCCAGTCTTAGCTTTTCTAGATACCCACGAACCAGGCAAACCAGAACCTCCCTATCCTCCTCATTGTGAAAAAGGGTCTGGGGAAGAAAAGCTCGTTCCTGAACTAGAATGGCTAGAAACGCATCCCCACGCCACCTTAATTAAAAAAGACTGCATCAATGGTTTTATCGGTTCCATTGATGTAGATACTGGCAACAATACTTTAATTAGCTGGATAAACCAGCACAAGCTAGAAGCCTTAGTAGTTGTTGGCATCTGCACAGATATTTGTGTAATGGACTTCGTGGTTACTATGCTATCAGCACGCAATCATGATATGGTAACAACGTTAAAAGATATTGCCGTCTATACCGAAGGTTGTTCAACCTTCGACCTCTCGGCAGAGATGGCAGCCCAGCAGGGTTTGCCAAAGACGGCAATTCATCCCCAGGAAATCGCTCATCATGTTGGTTTATACACCATGGCAGAGCGTGGAGCGTTCATTGCTTCTACAATTTTGATGTGACCAATCCCAGGCATTGCTGAATCAAGGAATTAATATGAGTGGGGTGGGCATCCTGCCCGCCCGAAAATATATTGAAACTGGCAAGATGCCAGTTCCACACCAGATGCCCATGCCACGGCAAGATGCCTATTACACAGCAAAAGCCCATTACATAGCAAAAGCCCATTAAACCTCACTCTTAAAATCATTGTCTTGATGCAGTCGCTCATGGGGGAAACCACGGCAGTCGCTCATGGTTTGTTCGCGTTCGCCTTTGGCGTGGCCTACGGCCAAGCGTGGCCTACGGCCAAGTTACCGTAAGATAGGGTCGCCTTATTAACAAATATTTAACCCTTTTCTGCATAACCTGCTAACTATAAAGGCTCCACTATCTAAGGTTTCGTCTCAGGGGGGACCCCCAAGACCGCGCTGCCTCCCCGTAAAATTTACCTTTTTAATAAAAAAAATGAAATCTCGACTAACAATTGTCACAGGTGCAAGCGGCGCTCTGGGTAACAGTTTTATTGAACACTTTATACAGCAAGAAAATACCACTTGCGTAGCCATTTCTAGATCCCCTATGGAAACGGATGCCCTGCATTGCCAATTCGATCTTCTCGATAGCCAAGCCGCAGAGCAAGCCATCACTAATCTCGACCTTTCGGAAGTTTCTGATGTGATCCTTATCCATGGCGTAGGCAAATTTAAATATGAAATCGAGACAGAAACCACCGAGGCAGACTGGGATGACAAGGGAGTTGACGATGAAATATTCTCATCAAACTACCATACCTTTGTCAACGTAGCCCAGCCACTTGTCGAAAAACTTAACCAAGAGCATAAATGCAATCGCCAGACGACCCTTGCTCTTTGTGGTTTCGGTTCTGTTACCGATAAATATAAGATTCCTTTCTGGCGCTCTTATACTTACGCCAAAGATACCTTACGGAGCTATATCCAAGACCTAGCTCAGTCAGAAGACTGGCAAGGACTAATCAGGGGACGGTTTATCAATGTCAGTACTACAGACACAGGTAATGAAAACAAATTGCGACCAAATGCAACAGCTGAAGAGAAAAAATATTGGCTCAAGCCAGAAAAAATCGTCCAGCAATCTCTAGAATCTCTGGAGTCCTTGCAGCCTCTGTGGCAGGAAATAGATGTCTATGAACCCATGCCAGGATTCGAGCCAGACGACTATTACAGCAATTACGATAAAATTCAAGAAAAATGGCAACGACAGATGGGAGTGCCATCTTCATTAACTTAACTGCTTTTTTGCTAAACTTTTAACTGAGGAGTATTTCCTTCTACTTTTTTGGCAAGAAGATAGGAAATACTCCCATTGGGAGCTACAAAGTATAAATATTAATCTAATTGCTGCATAGGAAATTAAATTGGTTAAGAGTTATGGCAATATTACCTCCCTCAATAGTGTTAGACTCTCTACTGCATCAATGGCTCAAAGAAGATATTGGTAGAGGCGATCGCACCACCCAAGCTTTGTTCGCTCAAGAAGTTAGTTCTGGAAACGGACAATGGATCGCTAAGCAAGCAGGTACAATTGCGGGACTGCCAATTGCAGCGCGGGTGTTCTATTTATTAAATGAAAAGGTCAGCTTCATCCCCCTAGTAGCAGAGGGAGAAAGTTGTCAGCCAAGCCAAGCCATTGCTCGTTTTCACGGACCATTTGATGCTTTGTTGATGGGAGAGAGGGTAGCTTTAAATCTAACTATGAGTCTGAGTGGCATTGCTACCCTAACCCGTCAGTATGCCGAAAAAATTGCTGATTTGCCTGCCCAGTTGGTGGATACTCGCAAAACTACTCCAGGCTTAAGACTATTGGAAAAATATGCAACTCAAGTGGGAGGAGCTATTAACCATCGCATGGGCTTGGATGATGCGGTGATGATTAAGGATAATCATATTAAAGCGGCTGGGGGAATTGGGGAAGCGATCGCTCGAATTCGTAAGACTATTCCCTATCCTATGACCATTGAAGTGGAGACAACAACTCTCGCGGAAGTAGAAGAGGCTATCGCCCACAATGCTGATATTATCATGTTGGATAATATGCCAGTTGAGCAGATGGAGGTAGCAGTTAAGCTAATTCGTGTAAGCAACAACAACATTAAAATTGAGGCATCGGGTAATGTGACCTTAAAGACGATTCGTGCAGTGGCAGAAACAGGAGTAGATTACATCTCCAGCAGCGCTCCCATTACTCGCTCTAGTTGGTTGGATTTAAGTATGAGATTGGGGAGTTGAGATAAACAGTAGTATCGCCGTTTATCTCAAAGAGTATAGGAAGTATACCCTGGGATAGATTTTGAATAAAGTTCGAGCTTATTACTGTACTATTGACGAGGATGACTTGAGCGAGCAGCCATGACAGAGTTAATGAATGCTGTTATTCTTACCGGATTTGGAGGGCCAGAAAAACTGGTCTATACCCAAGTCCCTAAACCAGTCCCGAAAAAGGGAGAAGTGTTAATTAAAGTAGGAGCTTGTTCTGTTAATAATACAGATATAAATACTCGAACAGGTTGGTATGGTGCGGAGAATAATTTTCAAGCTATCCTGCAAGATACCAAGGAAAATGACCTCAATAGTTCCGCTTGCTGGACGCAACATGGGACTGAGTTTCCTCGAATTCAAGGTGCTGATATTGTTGGTCAAGTTGTGGAAATGGGTTCCGATGTAGAACCGCAACTCCTTGATCAACGGGTTATGGTTGACAGTTGGATTCGTGATGAAACTTTAGATGACTATCAATATGTTGGAAGTGAATTAGATGGGGGATTTGCAGAATACGCCCTCATTCCAGCGACCAATGTTTATCCGATTAAGTCTCCACTTTCCGATCTTGAACTCGCTACCTTTCCCTGTTCCTATTCCACAGCAGAAAATATGGTAACCAAGGGAAGAATTTCAGCAGCAGACACAGTATTGATTATGGGGGCTTCTGGTGGCGTAGGGAGTGCCTTGATTCAATTAAGCAAAATTAGAGGAGCCAAAGTTATTGCCATTGTTGGCGCGAGTAAAGAGCATTTTGCAGAGGAGTTAGGTGCTGATTATGTCTATCGACGAGATCAGCAATTAGCCTCTAATTTAGAGCAACATCTAATTACTGTTGCTCTAGATGTGGTGGGAGGAGATTATTTTAATTTGATGATTAAAGCGCTTCAACCCAGAGGAAGATATGTTTCTTGTGGTGCAATTGGAAATCCAATGGTTTCTTTAGATTTGCGGGATTTGATTTACAAAGATTTAGAGATGATTGGAGCAACGCGGCTTGAACCTGATGTGTTCCAGCAATTGGTTGGATATCTTGAAAAAGGTCTTTTAAAACCTTTGATTGCTAAAGTTTTTCAACTTTCTGCAATTAAGGAAGCTCAGCATTTTTTTCAGACTAAAACATTTTTTGGTAAAGTGGTTATAACCCCTTAGTAAATAACTCATTGTATAGTTAATCTAAAAAAGAGGTAAATTTATATCATTCAATGAATATCACTTTAAAACTTTTAGATTGCACTCGCTCCAAACACAACCTGACATTACTTTATCAATATGACGAAATAACTTTTACAACTACTCTCTGGTATTCAACAGTTGACTTTCATCAGCTTGAGTCTGAGTATAGTCAGGAATACATGGAAAAAATTTATTTCCATATTTTGTTATTTCATGGGTTAAAAATATTAAGTTTAAAACCGACTCATCTTGATTTAGGAAAATATGGCAACTATTGGACAAATAATCTACAAAAACTCTGGGAAGTAAGTGTTGAACAATGTTTAGGGCAGTGGCGGTATGAAACTGGTAATTTAGATTATCAAGGAGCCGAAATCATTCATCAAGATGTTACCACCATGAAAAGAGAAGCGGTAACTCTAGTTCCAGGAAGCACTCCCTTGCTTCTTTGTAATGGTGGTGGAAAAGATAGTCTACTGATGGCTCGTTTGTTGGACGATAATAGTGTTCCTTTTGATAGTTTTAGTATTAACCTACACACCCATGCTAATCCTGAAGAGTTATTTGAACTGCACGAACAACATCTCTATAAACTCCAAAATCCGCCACCCAAGATTCATCGTCAGTATATTATCGAGTCATTCCTCAATTCTCCAGCAGCTAAACTTCATGGGGTAGAAGGTGTAGAGGTTTCTGAAATTAGAAACTATGAAGACTTACCCCTCGCTTATGGAATGTTTGGCATTCTTCCCGTAATCCTTCAGGAGAAATATACCCAACTTTGTTTTGGAAATGAAAAAAGTGCTGACAGCGAACAGGTTAAGGTAGGAAATCAGGTTATTAATCACGCCTGGTGTAAAAGCACTGAATGTGAAATTATTTATGAAGACTATATTCAACAAGAGTTTATCAGTAATCTGGCTATTTTTAGTTTGCTAAAACCTATGTCAGATCCCTTAGTTTATCGGCTGTTATCTCAAAAAGTTAGAGAAGAAGATCTCAAATTAGTTTATTCATGTAACACCAATCCTCCTTGGTGTAAATCCTGTCCTAAATGTGCCTATGTTTATTTATCTTATATGGCTTCTATTACTCCAGAGCAGGCAAATGAGGTTCAACACCTCTTAGGCAATGAAAATCTTTTTGAACGCCCAGATTTACAGCTTTATTATCGACAGTTGATGGGGCTAGAAGCTCATAATGCTTTTGAATGTGTGGGCGAAATCGAAGAAACGAAACTTGCTTTAGAAAAATGTGTTGAACGGGGATTTACTGGAGAGGCGATTAACTGCTATTCTAAAAACGCCCGTCTAGATAGGAGTGAATATCAAAAGTTGTGGAAAAAATACCACCAATTGGATTTATCCTATCAGCGTCTTCCGCCAAAACTGATGGAAATATTGATTGAAGAATGTCAGAAATTGGAGAATAAATAAAATTTTATACTGGTTGTAAATCTTACACCCCATTGCCACAAAAAATAATCAGGAGGTCTTGATGACAAGCAATGTAATCACAAAAGAGAGCTTTTTAACAGTTGCAGGTAAAAGCTTCCACTATATCTGGTTGCGGGATAATTGCTTATGTCCCCAGTGCGTAGGGTGCGTTAGGGGCGGACTTGCCCTTATTTTTCGCCTCGTAGCCAGCGTTGGGATAGTCCGCCCCGTAACGCACCACCAAAAGGCTCGCCCTCATTTTCTCGGTAGCCAGTGTTGGGACAGTCCGTCTGAAAAGAGCAGAAACGGGCAAGATGCCCATTCCACCAAGATGCCCATGCCACCAAAATGCCCGTTCCACTAAGATGCCCATTCCACCAAACCAAGATGCCCATTCCACCAAGATGCCCGTTCCACCCACCGAATCAAACAGCTTTAATGAGATCCACCCTTAGCTTCTCTGTTGCCCCGTCAGTTTAAGTATAAATCACCATGCCTTCACCATTCCCTGGAATGAATCCCTATTTAGAAGATTCAGCCTATTGGTCAAGCGTACATCATTGGCTAATTACGGAAATTGCTCGCTTATTAAACCAACAGTTAGCCCCTAAATATGTAGTTGCAGTAGAAGTGCGAATCTACGAAACTAGTGGAGAAAAGTCCACGCTTATTGGTATTCCTGATAATGCCATTGCTAAAAGCTCTGAAAATACTATCAGATATCCCGAGTCTAATGTAGCTGTTGCAGTCCCTGCTACCGAACCTTTAACGATAGAACTTGCTCTCACAGAAACTATTAAGCAAGGATATTTAGAAGTTAGGAGAGTTGGGACAGGAAAAGTTGTTACGGCTATTGAAATTATTTATCCTATCAATAAAAATGTAGGAGAAGGTCGGAAAAAATATGAAAACCAACGTCAACTTATTTTAAATAGTAAAACAAATTTTGTAGAAATAGATTTACTACGTCAAGGTAATTCACTGATTAATTTAAATCAGAATATCGAGCGTGACTATCACATTTTAGTTAGTCCTAGTAATCAACGCCCTCAAGCCTATCTATATGCTTTTAACCTTCAAGATGTGATTCCTGTTTTTCCTTTACCTTTATCTCCAGAAGATCCAGAAATGCTTCTAGATTTACAAATGATTTTACATCAAGTTTATGACCAAGGACGCTATGATTTAATGATTGACTACAAACAAAAAATTATTCCTGCTTTATCAAAAACTGATGGAAGTTGGGTAGAAAATATTTTAAAAAACAAGAATGAAGAAAAAAAACCTTAAATTAAATGATTTATTAGATAACTTGAGATAATAACTCGTTAAACTCAAGTGGGAGGAGCCATTAACCATCCCATGGGCTTGGATGATGGGGTGATGATTAAGGATAATCATATTCAAGCGGCTGGGGGAATTGGGGAAGCGATCGCTCGAATTCGTAAGACTATTCCCTTTTACCGAATCCTTACAAATCCGATCTGACATATAGTATCTAGTTTAAATGTAAACATAGAATTGATGGCAACAGGCAGCAGGCAACAGGCAACAGAATTCTTGGGAATTTGTAGCAAATAGTTATAGCAAATAGTTAACTATTTCAGATAATACCAATTTTAAAAAATATTGCTACATATTAATAATCTCCCCATTTCCCCATCTCCCCATCTCCCCATCATCATCGCTACCAGGCATAAATAAAATTGGTATAAGGGTTAAGGAATTGGCACAAATTCATACTCCAAGCTAGGACTATTACTTGGTTCAATTGTCACCAAATTGACCGGTTGATAGCGATCGCCTGATGGAAAAAAACGAATCGGAGCAGCAGCACCTGTAGCAAAAAAGTTCGGTGCTGAAAGTTCCTGTTGAACTCCGGTGCGAGTAGGATTACGTCTAATCGCCGCACTTAGGGCTTGCACAGCATCATAAGCCATGGCTGTGCGCCAGTTAACATCGATACCCCAAAGCTGATCAGCGGTTTTGGGAAATTCTGATCGAGGGTTGGCTAGGGGATGCCAGGGTAATGCTATTACCATCCCTTCAGCATCTTTACCTGCTACTGTCAATGTCTTAGTACTGTAAACTTGATTTCCCGCCAAAATCACTAATTGTTGACCCAAACTATTGCGGTGTTTGCTATTGAGTTGAACCACATTTAGTACCTGATCAAGGCTGCTAGAATCAGCACCTAACATCAGAACTTGAGCACCACGATTAATCGCTTGTTTAAAGCTTTTAGCAGCACTAAAATTTTTCTCAGACACGTCAAACTCACTAACTACTCGTCCTCCTTCCAAGAAGACAGCGGTTACAAACTCTGACTTAAGAGACTGACTAGACTCACTTTGAGAATTGTATAAAACAGCAACATTATACTGCTTGAGGTCTTGCAGCATGTGTTTAGCTAATGCTCTAGCTGCCAGGAGATCATTCGGTACACTACGAAAAACAAAGTCGCTAATTCCTGATAGGTTTACTGAAGTGCTAATGGGAGAAATTGTTACTAATTTACCGGATTCATAGCTATCTGCTGTAGCTTGGGTCACCTTGCTGTTGAAATTACCAACAACTGCCAAAATCTCTGGCTTACTCACCAACTTTAATGCTAATTTTTTGGCCACCTCTGGATTATTATCATCATTAGCGATCAGTACTTTGAGAGGAATACCTTTAATTCCACCAGCTTGATTGATTTCCTGTTGGGCTTGAGCCACACCCCGAAGTATATCTTTGGCAGTATTTACGTCATCACTAATGGACACAACAGCAGCAATGGTGTAAGAGGGTTTGTCCCCAATACGAGCGTTATTAACGTAGATGAGAGCTTCTGGATCATCACGGTGGAGGTCTAAGGATTCCGTGAATTTAACAACTGCCTGGTCGTAGTTACCAGCAGTAACCGCTTCTACTCCTAGCTGTTTTTCCAGTGTTGTTGAATCAGAAAATAAAATATGGTCTCCTTCACTAAGGTAATTTGGTATGGTTGTTTGATCTGAAGACGTATTGTTCGATACCAGGATAGATAAGGGAGATGTGGTCACTTTAAACCACCACAGACACCCTGATACCAAAGCTAAGGAGATCATCAATGATAGCCCAAGAAGCTTAGTTTCGTTGTTCTGATACATACGCTAGTGCTAATTTTTATACAGCCAAACCCTGTTGATTACCCGTAATAATATTTAATACTAATTTGATACTAATTTGTTTTGTAATCTTTCAAGGTAA
This sequence comes from Moorena sp. SIO4G3, assembly GCF_010692305.1. NCBI lineage: Bacteria > Bacillati > Cyanobacteriota > Cyanophyceae > Coleofasciculales > Coleofasciculaceae > Moorena > Moorena sp. SIO4G3. The sequence goes on from NZ_JAAHIG010000041.1 coordinate 27,106, forward strand.
TTTATGAGTGGAATGGTTGACGGTTAACGGTTGACGGTTGAGGGTCAACGAAAAACCATCAACGGCGCTTGAAATAGTGACCCTGTAGAATAACTGAATACAACTAAATACAACTAGTTAACAAAAGCCCTTGTTGGATACTCCTGGTTAAATAAATAACTTATGGAAATAACTTATGGAAATAACTTATGGTACAAGATTTTACCACTGATTAGGTGACAAAATGGCAAAAATATTGATCAGTCCTGAGTTCTTAGTCCTGATTCCTTAATCCTTAGTTGTTAGTCAACTCGACTGTTGGCATTGCTGAATAGGGTTTGGGTACTCAAATCGAGTTAGGTCAGTTACCGATTACCGATTACCGATTACCGATTACCGATTACTGATTACCGATTACCCTCAATCATTCCAGAATTGGGCAACGCTCTTATTTCTATGTTGCCCCGTTTCTACTTGCTAGGAATCGGCACAAAGTCATAACCAAAGCTGGAACGATTACCTGGTTCAATCTTGACAAGCTGGACAGCCTGGTTGCGATCGCCTGATGGTAAAAACCGAATTTTGCTGGATACTCCTTGGGGCTGAAAACCTGATCCGGATAGGGCGTTTTGCACACCGGAACGGCTTGGCTGCTGTTTGAGGGCTGCAATTAAAGCTTGAGTAGCATCGTAAGTTAAGGCAGTGCGCCAGTTCACATCTGCACCCCATAATTTAGTGGCGGCTTGGGGAAAGGGGGAATTTGGAGCGCCCAAAATATGCCAGGGGACTGCCAACACCATACGACGCGCATCCTTACCACCGATTTGCAAGGTCTTGGGTTTGTAAAGACTATCCCCCGCTAGCATCGGTAGACGTCCATCATTGACCTGTACTACTAGTAACGCTTGGTTAAGGGTGGCGGAATTGGGGGCTAAGATCAACACTTCTGCACCTTTCTCGATCGCCTGTTTGACATCAACACCAGCATTAAAGTTAGGTTTAGCAAAGTCAAACTCTGCCACTACCTCGCCACCATCAGCAAACAGGGCAGTGGTAAATGCATCAGCAAGAGATTGGCTGTAGTTGCTCTGGGAATTAAAAAAGACAGCTGCTTTGCGTACATTTAATTGATTGAGCATGTAGCGAGACAGGGCGCTACCAAAAAAGCGATCGCTAGGAATAGTCCGAAAGACATAATTACCCAGTCTTGAAATAGTTACTGAGGTACTAGTTGGAGAAATCACCACCAACTGATTCTCTTGATAAACCTCTGCGGCTGCTAGGGTGACCTCACTGCTAAAATGACCAATAACCCCCAAAACATCTGGATTATCCACAAAAGCCTTAGCTATTTTTTTAGCAACCTTGGTATCATTGTCATCATTAGCAATCAGCACCTTTAAGGGTACATTATTAATACCACCGGTAGCATTGATTTCCTGTTGGGCTTGGGCAACACCCCGTAACATTTCTTTGGCTGCATTTACCTCTACACCAATAGGTATTGAGATGGCAATTGTATAAGACTTAGATGTACCGATCCGAGCATTATTGAGGTAAATCAAAGCTTCTGGATCATTTTTCTTAGCTTTAAGGGATGCCTCCAGTAAAGAAGCCGCTTTACCATAATTCCCAGAAGCAAATGCTTTGACTGCTGCCTTTTTTGCTGGTGTTACCTCTGTTGATATTAAGGTCCTATCTCCGGCACTAAGGTGCTCTGCTATGATTATCTGAGGCTTAATGTTTGTAGTTTTTGGAGTTACCTTAGCCCTAGGTTCATCTAGCTCAGTAAATGGTAGTGTGATTATCTGACTTTTCTGAAGCCACCATAACCCTCCCAACACCATAGCTACCGTAATCACCATGGATAGCAAAAGAACACTCGTTTCGTTTTTCATCGGACATAAGTTCCGTTGTCAGTTACCCGCCATCATTCCATTAATCAGCAACGCCCTGCCCTATAGTCTTCGAGATAACAGTTGATATACCAGCCGGAAAAGTGCCGTCACAGCGATCGCTGCTGCTGCAGCTAGAACTGATATTATGATAACTAACTGGATTGACTGCTGGACTCGCAACACCGGGAAAAGTATCAACAGTCCCAAGCTGATGCCTCCAATAATCACTAGGTCAATTTTTTCAATAAACCTGCGATATTGAGCATAAATTAGCCCTCCCAAACTCATTCCCCATAGAAGCATACCGAGTGGGTTGGAAGAGACCAGCTTAGCAAAAGCTGTTGCAGCAATGAATAATAAAGCTCCCTCAAATCCAGTAAAAGCAGCCGCCCCTAGTACCTCAAGTAGAGAAAAGTTTGCTCTGACCGGTGTGGATAGGGGTGAGTAGGATTGTGGTCGCCTGGTTTGGGGCTCGGAGGGTGGGGATACTGGTAAAACTGATCCATGACGGGGTTGAGGGGTTGTCTGAGCAATGTTTAAACTATTTATGGCATCAAGAACCTCCTGAGCAGACTGAAAGCGTTGATGGGGCATTGGCATAAGTAGTCGATTGAAAATACTCTCAAGTTCATTGCTGATTTGGATATAACTTCTCCAGTTCCATTCATGGGTAACAGGTTCATAGAGTTCATTGGGTTCTCTGCCAGTCATCAAAACCATCACAGTCACTGCCAGAGCATACAAATCCGTTGAAGGGTAAATTTGAGAACCGGTCATTTGCTCCGGTGGTGCAAATCCGATGGAATAAATACCAGTAGACCTCGCCGCTGTTGATCCTGGGTTGACCTGTTGCTTCACTGCACCAAAGTCTAATAGATACAGAAGCCCATTGCGATCGCGCATAATGTTGGAAGGCTTGATATCGCGATGAATGGAGCCATTATCATGGACAAATTGGAGGACTTTGAGAATTTCTGTTAACACTTCTATGGCTTTTGCTTCAGAGAATGCTCCTAAGCTGTTGAGTTCTTCCTCCAAGTTTTGTCCATCAATATATTCCTGTACCAGATAGAAAAACTGGTCTTGTTTACCCGGTTTCAGACTCGGCACCGTCAACGGAAAGTAGGCATACAAATCGGGGATTTGGGGGTGACGCCTGCCCAATTTCTCTAAAACCGTTGCCTCCCGCTCAAACAATCTGTGGGCAGTTTGTAGTTCCCTCTGGCTAATTCTCCCAGACGGTTGGAACTGCTTAACGACACATTGACGCAAGGTAGGGGTATAGCGATCGCGTGCTAGAAATGCCGCTCCAAATCCTCCTTTGCGCAGCAGCTGGGAGGGAATGTAGCGACTTGCTACAATCAGGGGCATACCACAGCTATTACAATACCTTTGCTCTGTGGTGGTTAGAGTGGTTCTGTTATCTAGATCATCAAAGTAATTATGGGGATTTGGGCAGCCAGGACGGGTGCAAAAAATTTCCATGTTTTAGAGGATCACTACGAAAGACAAGGCGCTACCAGGCATCTAATTGATACTCTACTAGAGTCTATTTATCTCCCTCAATCAAGGGTTAGGCATTTGTACATTAGTTCTAGATAAACCTATATCTATATCCAAATGCTAATGTTCATTCCTTGCTACCGCTTCGCGCTTCGCTCAGGTATCAGAGGTTGGACGTCAGCTGACAAGCTCTAGCAAGTCACTGGTTGTTGTGTTTATTTTAGTCGTTAGATATTATTAAACTCACGCCATTTTGAATAAGCCCCTGGAATTTTCTGCATTACTGATCAGATCTTCGTCGTGGGCAGCGGAATAAATCTCGTCACTTGTTTTCAACCCTGTCTTGATGCAGTCGCTCATGGGGGTTTCCCCCAAGACCGTAATGGTGCTTTTTCCGTAGGCGAATTAAATTCGCCACGGGTCGCACCTCTGCATCGCTTTCAACCCCCAGCTTATCTAGTGGGGGCTATCCACTTCACGATTTTTGGGATTAGTTACCATCCCTGATAGTGCCAAGGATTGCCCGTGCCATGCTACTGAGCCAAACAAGGGCAAAATCTGCCTACAGAAGGCTTCTGTTGCTTTGGAAAGGTAACGATTGGGGTTAATCACCAAAGACAATACCCGTTTAACCACTACTCCCTCTATTTTTGCCCTGTGTAGCACGCCCATTTGTAATTCTTTTTCAATAGCTGTAATCGATACAAAGGCAGCTCCTAGTCCTGACTGTACTGCATTCTTAATCGCTTCAATGGAGTTAAGTTCCATCTCCACCTTAAACCGTTTAGCATCAATGCCACTGCGACCTAATACCTGGTCAATTACCTTACGGATGGTGGATTGGGAGTCCAAGGCAATGAACTGTAACTTATACAGGTCTTCTTTTTGGATCTTCTCCAAATTAGCCATGGGATGAAATGCAGGCAAGATTAGTACTAGCTCATCTTCAGCATAAGGACTAATGGTCAAGGTTTCCTGAAGTTCTGGGGGAACTTCACCACCAATAATGGCCAAATCCACTAGTCCATTGGCTACACCCCAGGAAGTGCGGCGAGTGGAGTGAACCTGTAATTGTACTGTCACCTCAGGATAGCGTTGTCGGAACATGCCCAGCATCCGAGGTAGTAGATAGGTGCCGGTAGTTTGAGATGCACCAATAATTAAGGTCCCACCTTGGAGACTTTGTAAGTCGTCAATGGCTCGGCAGGTTTCCTGGCATAGAGCCAGAATTTTTTCCCCATAGTCCAACAGCAGGTGTCCAGCTTCGGTCAGTTGGGCACGGCGTCCACCCCTGTCAAATAACGGCACCTCTAACTGTCGCTCTAAATTTTGCACTTGCAGGCTGATAGCAGGTTGGCTTACGTATAGACTATCAGCAGCACGCTTGAAACTCCCCTCAGTAGCGATCGCTTTGAGTATACGGAGTTGATCGAGAGAAAAAGGTAGGTCAGACATAGGGCTAAACCATTAACAGAAAGGAGCGAGCTGAAATCGACACTAACATAACCAGGACTCAAGTTCCTGCTCCGTCTTGATGCAGTCGCTCATGGGGGGGACCCCCAAGACCGCGCTGCATCGCTTTTTTGCTATAATAGAGCGTTATTTCTCATCTATCACCCTTGCCTATGGTATTTCCAAATTGGCTGAGTGTCAGCCACTTTGTCATGTTTGGGTTGCTATTGACTTTTGCGATCGCTCATAGTGGTTTAGCCGCCCTGCGTTCTAAGGGTGAACAAATAATTGGTCCAAGGCTTTATCGTATTGTCTTTGCTTTAGTGAGTCTTCCGCTAGCAGTTGTATTAATTATTTACTTTTTGAACCATCGCTATGATGGTCTACAGTTGTGGCTTCTTCAGGACATGCCAGGGATGAAGCCATTAGTATGGGGGCTTTCAGGGATTTCGTTCTTGTTTCTTTATCCAGCTACGTTTAATTTATTGGAAATTGCTGCGATTCAAAAGCCCCAAGTCCATCTATATGAGTCTGGTATTATGCGGGTTACCAGGCATCCCCAAATGGTAGGACAAGTAATATGGTGTATTGCCCATACCCTCTGGATTGGTAGCACCTTTACCCTATTGACCTCCGTGGGATTAATTCTCCACCATCTTTTCGCTGTCTGGCATGGAGACCGCCGGTTGTTGGCACGGCATGGAGAAGGCTTTTGTGCACTCAAAGCTCGCACATCCGTAATCCCTTTTTTAGCAATTATCCAGGGACGTCAATTCCTGAGATGGCAGGAGTTTGTTCGTCCGGCATACTTAGGAGTCATCGGTTTTACTGGGCTGTTGTGGTGGGTACATCCCCTCATGATTACAGCTGTAGCCCAAGTAAATTGGTAATTAGGACATTTCTGTTGCTCAGATGATCCCGATTCGATGTAGCATGATCCCAAACAAATGTAAAAACCCTTATATTTCAAAAAATCATGGTATTGTCTGTTGATGAACGGACGTTTTCAAAAACAGTTTTAGACTCTTCTGAGCCAGTTATCGTTGATTTCTGGGCTCCCTGGTGTGGAGTGTGCCGGTTTGTTCACCCCATACTTGAGGAATTCCAAACTCACCGAAGCAATTATGTCAAGGTTGTCAGAGTAAACGCCGATAACAATCTCAAGCTTGCCAATACCTATCGACTCAAGACCCTACCGACCTTGCTGTTCTTTGAGCAAGGTCAGTTGGTCTCACGAATAGAAGGTTTCCAAGGTCGGGATGAGCTGCTCAGGGAAATTGCCAGGCTGCTCAAATCACACTGCCAATACCCAGATTTGACCAAGGAGTTGGATAAAAGGCAGCGCCAAGGTTTGAAAGCTTTTTCGGCCAATATCTCCTCAAGAGAAGTTCTAGGTATTAGGTATTAGGTATTAGGTCTTAGCTACAAGATGGTAATGGTACATAACGAAAGCTGTTGACACCCGACCTGCGATTTGCAGGCGCTAGCCAACGCTCGTCAGAACACCCTTAGCCATTCAACCTAAAAGCCTAAAACCTTCACTTAAACTAATTAGCTAATTAGCGACTCTTAACCTAATTAGCCATTGAATTGGTCATCGGTAACCAGGTTGTGGGTTTACCATTTCCCATGACCAATTTCCCTTTCCCATGACCAATTACCAATTACTAATTGGTTTCTGACTCTTGTGCCTGAACTGTCCCTGTGAATTGATAAAAGTTATATTATACCACTTTCATGGCTAGGAATTGGCAAAGTATCCGTGCCAAAAAGATAAATTTTTGTTAATTAAATTTTCTTATTATTTTCATCAAATATTGGGATTATCTGATGATTACTCGTTTTGATGAGATATTTTGTAATGAAGATTACTAAAAAGGTTAAGATTTGTATCAGATATGAGACCTTAGTGGCCTATTCACCGGATGGCGGCTGTTGGTAGTAGTCACCGCAAACCAATGCCAACCGTGAGTCCATGGTCTAGGCTGCTATAGTGCAGTTGAGATTAAAGGGTCTGGCCTTCTACAGACAAACAAAAAGAAAAACTTTAGACATCAGCGGTTAACAGTTTGCCAAAATAGTAACGAAATCTGAAGTAGGCTGTCTTCAATGGAACCGCTTTATCAATATGCCTGGCTAATCCCAGTGTTTCCCTTGGCAGGGGCAATGCTGGTTGGTCTGGGACTAATTTCCTTCAATAGAGCAACGAACCGTCTGCGGCAGCTGTTAGCTGTATTTATTGTCTCCTGGTTGGGGGCGTCGATGGTGTTCTCCTTTGCTATACTCTGGAGTCAATTTCATGGTCATGAACCCTATCAACGCACCCTGGAGTGGGCTGCTGCTGGCAATTTTCACCTAATGATGGGCTATACCATCGATCACTTAACCGCACTGATGCTGGTAGTGGTGACCACCGTAGCTTTTCTGGTCATGATTTATACCGATGGCTACATGGCTCATGACCCCGGTTATGTGCGCTTCTATGCTTATTTAAGCTTGTTTAGTTCCTCTATGCTCGGTTTGGTGGTTTCTGCCAACCTGTTGCAAGTTTATATTTTCTGGGAACTGGTGGGAATGTGTTCCTACCTGCTAATTGGATTCTGGTATGACCGTAAGGCAGCAGCAGATGCTTGTCAAAAAGCTTTCGTGACTAACCGTGTCGGAGACTTTGGTCTGCTGTTAGGCATGTTGGGACTCTACTGGGCAACTGGCACCTTCGACTTTGATGTCATGGGAGCCAATCTGGAAACCTTTGTGGAATCCGGTTACCTGGGTGCAGGCATGGCAGCTGTGTTCGCTGTCTTAGTGTTTCTCGGTCCGGTGGCTAAATCCGCCCAATTTCCCCTCCACGTTTGGCTTCCCGATGCTATGGAAGGCCCAACCCCGATCTCTGCCCTAATTCACGCCGCAACCATGGTAGCTGCTGGGGTATTTTTGATTGCCAGGATGTACCCCGTGTTTGAAGGGATTCCAGTCGCCATGACTGTGATTGCCTGGACGGGAGCATTTACCGCTTTCTTAGGGGCAACCATTGCTATTACTCAAAATGATATTAAGAAAGGGTTAGCCTATTCAACTATGTCTCAATTGGGTTATATGGTAATGGCAATGGGCATTGGAGCCTATGGTGCTGGCCTATTTCACCTGATGACCCACGCTTATTTCAAAGCCATGCTGTTCCTCTGCTCTGGGTCAGTAATTCACGGTATGGAAGCTGTGGTTGGCCATGACCCGATTTTGGCTCAGGATATGCGGTTAATGGGAGGCTTGCGTAAGTTTATGCCCATTACCTCCCTGACATTCCTAATTGGAACCTTGGCAATTTGTGGAATTCCACCCTTCGCAGGGTTCTGGTCAAAAGATGAAATCTTAGGCAGTACTTTTGAGGTAAGTCCAATACTTTGGGGAATTGGCTGGCTGACCGCTGGAATGACTGCTTTCTATATGTTCCGGATGTATTTCTCCACCTTTGAAGGGGAATTTCGGGGCAATGAGATGGAAATTCGTCATCAACTCAAAGAAGCTGCTGGTGTAGCTGTACCTGCTTTTGGTCCTGGTGCTATGGATGTACGGGAACTTGAGGCTCAGGCTGACGATGATCACCACGACCACCACCACAGTGAGTTTCCCCATGAGTCACCCTTAACGATGACTCTACCGTTGTTAGTGTTAGCCGTGCCATCGGTACTGATTGGTTTGGTGGGAACTCCTTTTAACAACTACTTTGAGGAATTTATCCACCCAGCCAGTGAAACCATAGCCGAAGTCGTGGCAGAAGCAGAAGCCTTTGACTGGTCAGAATTTCTGATTATGGGCGGCAGTTCCGTGGGAATCGGTCTGATTGGGATTTCCGTTGCGGTACTGATGTACTTACAGGGCAAGATTGACCCCAATGCGATCGCAAAAAAAATCCAGCCCCTATATCAGCTGTCTCTCAATAAGTGGTACTTCGATGAAATTTATGACCGGCTGTTTGTTCAGGGAAGCCGTCGATTAGCACGGCAAGTTATGGAGGTTGACTACCGTATCGTTGATGGTGTAGTCAACCTGACTGGCTTTTTTACCCTGCTCAGTGGTGAAGCACTGAAATACGTAGAAAACGGTCGTGCCCAATTCTATGCTCTAATTGTCTTCCTCGCAGTACTGGGTTTAGTAATTGTCTCAGGTGTGAGCTGACCGGTTTTGTTAATTGTTAATTGTCCATTAACAATTAACAATTAACAATTTGCAATTTTATTTTGACCAATGGTGACTGACTAGTTGACTATGACAGATTTCCCCTGGCTAACAATAATTATTCTGTTTCCGATTGCAGCATCGCTTCTCCTTCCGTTTCTGCCAGAAAAAAATGGGACTTGGGAACGTTGGTACTCTTTAATTATCGGGCTAATTGATTTTGCCCTAATTGTCTATGCTTTTGTGACCCAGTACGACCTGAGCAACCCAGAACTGCAACTGGTCGAAAAATACAGCTGGGTGCCTCAAATGGACTTGAATTGGTCAGTAGGTGTAGATGGCTTATCCATGCCTCTCGTTTTACTGACTGGCTTTATTACTACCCTAGCGATGCTGGCAGCTTGGCCGGTAACCTTCAAGCCTAAGCTATTTTACTTCCTGATGTTGGCAATGTACGGTGGTCAGATTGCTGTATTTGCTGTTCAGGATATGCTGTTGTTCTTCTTAGTATGGGAACTGGAGTTAATTCCGGTTTACATGCTACTCTCAATCTGGGGGGGCAAAAAGCGTCTCTATGCAGCTACCAAGTTTATCCTCTACACCGCAGGGGGTTCCCTGTTTATCTTGCTAGCTGCCTTAGGCATGGCATTCTATGGAGATACCGTAACCTTTGATATGCGATCGCTAGCCCTCAAAGATTACGCCCTCAATTTCCAGCTACTGCTTTACGGAGGCTTCCTGATTGCTTACGGGGTCAAGCTACCCATCTTCCCTCTACATACCTGGTTGCCAGATGCCCACGGGGAAGCTACAGCCCCGGTACACATGCTCTTGGCTGGCATTCTGCTGAAAATGGGGGGATATGCCCTAATCCGTATGAATGCTGGGATGCTACCCGATGCCCATGCTGTGTTTGCTCCCGTATTGATAATTTTAGGGATTGTCAATATTGTCTACGCTGCCCTTACCTCCTTTGCCCAGCGTAATCTCAAGCGTAAGATTGCTTACTCATCCATTTCCCATATGGGATTTGTGTTAATTGGTATTGCTTCCTTTACCGACTTAGGCATGAGTGGGGCAGTGATGCAAATGATTTCCCACGGTTTAATCGGTGCCAGCCTATTCTTCTTAGTAGGAGCTACCTATGACCGTACCCATACCTTGATGCTCGATGAGATGGGGGGTGTTGGTAAGAGAATGGGCAAAATGTTTGCCATGTGGACAACCTGTTCCATGGCATCCTTAGCATTACCCGGAATGAGTGGGTTTGTGGCAGAAGTGATGGTGTTTGTTGGTTTTGCCACCAGTGATGCTTACGGTTCCTTTTTCAAGGTATTAGTGATCGTCCTGGCAGCTGTCGGGGTTATCTTAACACCAGTTTACCTGCTCTCCATGCTGCGGGAGATTTTATATGGTCCGGAAAACAAGGAATTAGTCGCCCACGAAGCCTTGATTGATGCGGAACCGAGGGAAGTGTTTATTATTGCCTGTCTGTTAGTACCAATTATCGGCATTGGTTTGTATCCGAAAATTGTGACTCAGATCTATGACGCTACCACCGTCCAGCTAATCGGACGACTCCGCAACTCTGTACCAAGCTTGGTTAACGAAGCACCAGTGGCACTAGAAAATGCTCCAATAGTGTCTGTTGCTCCATCCATTGGTCCTCGTTAGGGATTGATCTGGTTTACCGTTGACTAGTGCTTAGTAGGGTGGGCAAAAACAGTTCTATTGTTTTGAGTATTCGAGACTAGATAAGTTTGCCCACCCTACTAGCGATCCAGCGCGGTCTTGGGGGTTTCCCCCATGAGCGACTGCATCAAGAAGTGATTAACAAATTAGCAGCGTTTAATGTAGGGGTAGTATGAACCAACCCCTACATTTTTTTGTTGCCAAAGCCCCCAAAAAGCTACCTTACAGAAGCTATTGCTAGCGATCGCTTATCCAAAACTGACCTTAGTTAGTGTTGCACTCTTTGATTAACCTCGTCTACTGATATACTCAAAGCTTCAGCTATCTGTTCCACACTCACCCCTAATCCTAATAAATGGGAAATAGCTTTCTGTAGTGCTTGTTCAGTTTTCTGTAGTGCTTGTTCAGCTTCCTGATAAGCCATGTCCAGTTCTTGAAAATTTAATAGCTTTTTACCTAACTTTGGATCGAAAAACTCTAATTTTCCCTGATTCACTTGAAGTTCTAGACCTAAGACTTCACTGTAAATCGAGAAATCTTCATCTCCTAAAGGTTTGCTAGCTATAGGCTCATAGTTTCCCTCCACCAGACGTAATCCTTTCAGGGGTGGTTGGAGATAATCTTCCACAGGGTCATACTGCATGTATTCTAATACTCCCATATCTTGGTATGTTTGGCGATTAAACCTTTGATCAGTTCCCTTAGTACTTATTGAAGTTACTTCTAAGATCCAACTGGGATAATTTCCGCCTTCTTCCCAAACTTTGTAGTGTTTTCGTAGTTTATTTTCTACTCCGAAAATTACAAATACATCAGGCTCAATTACCGCATCATATATGCCTTCTAGGTAGTAAATCGATAAGTTACCGGAAACATAAACATCGTCTCGATTTTTGAAATAGTTTTTCAAGGCTTCTACGCCATAAATGATATAATCTCGGTTAGGGTCACTTTCTGCCATTGGTGTACCATTAGTATTGCGGTAGAAAAATTTAGGTTTTAATTGCTCATTAGTCATTGGTCATTCAGCAAGGGAGTAGGGAGCAGGGAATAGCCAGTAGGGTGTGTTAGGGACGCGGGAGCCATTATGGTATTGGTAGCCAGTGTGAGGACAATCCGTCCCGTAACGCACCATGTGGTCAAAGGGCAAAAATGAGATCCACCCAGGGCATAGGGAATAGGGAACAGGGAATAGGTAAGGGGGAATAACCAATTTAAATGTGACGCTTAACCTCTGCCACTGATAAATTTAGTGCTTCAGCTATCTGTTCAACAGTCAAGCCTAAGCTTAATAACTGGGAAATAGCATTCTGTAGCCCTTCTTCCGCTCGTTGTCGGGCTTGAGCTTCGGCAGCTCGCTCTAACTCGGCTTGTTGTCGGGCTTGAGCTTCGGCAGCTCGCTCTAACTCGGCTTGTTGTCGGGCTTGAGCTTCGGCAGTTTGCTCTAACTTTGCTCGTTGATAAGCTATCTCCAGTTCTTTAAAATTTAATAGCTTTTTCCCCAGCTTCGGATCAAAAAATTCTAGTTTTACCTGATGCACTTGCAGCTCTAGACCTAACACTTCACTATCAATAGAAAAATCTCCATCCCCTAAAGACTTGCTGGGGATAGGTTGATACTTTCCCTTCACCAAACGTAATCCCTTAAGTGGCGGGTTAAGATAATCCCCGGTAGGATCATACTGAAAGTATTCTAATACTCCCATTGTTTGGTATAGTTGGCGTTTTGTGGTTTGATCACTATTCCGGCTGCTTTTTGAGGTTATTTCTAATACCCAACTGGGCAATTTTCCTCCTTCTTCCCAAGCCTTGTAGCTTCTTCGCTGTTTGTTTTCCACGCCAAAAACCACAAATACATCGGGAGAGACTAACTGATCGGGTTCTCCTTTCTGGTAGTAAATAAATAAGTTACCGGAAACATAAACATCTTTCCGATTTTTGAAATAACTTTTTAAGGCTTCTACCCCATAAATTAGATAATCCCGAGTAGGATCACTTTCTGTCATAGGCTTACCATCACTATCGGGGTAGAAAATTTCGGTTTTGAGTTCGTCAGTTATTTTAGTAATAGGTACTTTAGTCATAAGTCAAAATGCAAAAGTCAAAAGGCAATAGGCAAAAGGCAATAGGCAATAGGCAATAGGCAAGCTAGCTATCGATGACTTTACAACCCAGATACAAACGCTATATATTAGTTAGCATTTTCTTTATGGGTAAGAAGGGTAATGGTGAAAACACTTTCCCCATTACCCAAAGGTGTAATTGCAATCACACCGCATTACAGAATCTCTAATTACCTTAATTTGACCATCAGTAGAAAAAACAGATCACCTGTCACTGGACATTTGAGCCACTCTATGATATTGCTGCTAGCATTAACCATCGAAAAGTGTGTTAAGTGTCGGAAGGGTCGGAAGTGTTGGAAGCATGGCAGCATTCCTACTCCCTACTCCCTGCTCCCTACTCTCTACCGAATTTAGAACTGCTATAGAATAGATACACGCTATGTTGAATCGTCGAAGGTTACTAAAGTTAAGTGTTCTTTCAGCTGCTAGTGCCTTGGGTTGGTCAGCAGTTTGCTCAAGGGTGAGAACTGAGGTTAGTAGTAGTAAAATGCCGGACTATAGCAGCACTGCAGTGAGGTTATTACAAGAGACAACACCCCTTGAGGATGGCTTTTTCTTTCCAGCGGAATGGCAGCCCCATGAATTCACGATCATGGTGTTTCCTCCAGCTCAGAATTGGAAAGGGTATGGTCTGAAGAAGGCAAGGCGGGAATGGGCAGCAGTGGCGAATGCTGTCAATGAGTTTGAACCCGTTTCGATGGTTGTTCATCCTCAAGACAAAGGTGTGGCTAAAGGCTTGTTGAGTTCAGATATCGAACTAATTGAGTTTCCGGTAAACGATGGCTGGGCAAGGGATTCCGGTCCAATGTTTTTGGTGAACAGCAAGGGTTCACGTCGGGTAGCTGGGTTTACGTTCAACGGTTGGGGTGGTAAGTTTCCCCCCTATCACGACGATGCTTTACTTAAGGCGCGATTGTCTGACTATCTTGATACTACCATGTACTCATCCTCTCTAGTTTTGGAGGGTGGTGGTGTGACATTAGATGGTGAAGGTACTATTATCACCACTGAGGAATGTTTACTTAACCCCAATCGCAACCCCACCATGAGTAAGTCTCAAGTTGAGAGATTGTTGAAGCACTATCTCGGGGCTGAAACCGTGGTTTGGCTAGGTCGTGGTATCGTACCTGATCCCGTCACAGATGGACATGTGGATGGGATTTGCGCATTTGCAGCACCTGGATTGGTCTTACTCCATAGCACTGATGATGCTAATGATCCAAATTACAAGATTTGTGGGGATGCTAAGCATCGATTACAACAAAGTACTGATGCTCGCGGACGTAAGTTTGAAATTGTTGAGATTCCTCTTGGCTTAGATATTGCTCACATGAATTTTTACATTGCTAATAATGCTGTGATCGTTCCAGTTGCTGGTGACTCCAGCCAAGATGATGCTCCCCTTGCTATTCTGCGTGAGGTTTTCCCTGGGCGGAGGGTTGTTGGCGTCGATAGTTTAATACTAGCTGAAGGTGGAGGAGGAGTTCATTGTATTACCCAACAGGTACCTGTTGCTAATGGGGTAAGCCGTCAGTCATCAGCAGTCAGCAATCAGTAAATTTGGCGGGAGGAAACAGGCAAGATGCCTGTTCCACCAAGATGCCCGTTTTACACAAATAAATATTTAAGCAAAATTTAACAAATAGTCTGTGATTTTATGACAGTATTATCTTCATAAATTGTAGATAATTTTCTTGATAATCTGCGCAAACTACAGGTTATTAACCTCAACGTATTGAGTTTTATAACCTTGACAAACAAGGAGGTTTAACCCATGATACTATCAATTTCTCTTGTGGTAGAATAAACTTGCTAAAAACACCTAGATAAAAAACATAGAGCAAAACTATGACAAGTGGAAAAAGTCTCCAGCCGACCCCATATGGTAAGAAGAGATATAACGTCACTAAACCAATTGATTTTGAGGTGGCACTCAATTACAGCCGTGTATTAATGGCGATTGCTGGAGCGGATGGCGAACTGGCAGAAGGAGAATTACAGTGGTATATTGACGAACAGGACATTTTCATAGAATCTGAAGAAAAAAAAGAATACATTGAAACGATCCGCAAATTGGATTGGAAAAATGCTAACCTTGAGGAGCTATTGAGTAAGCTCAAGTATGACTTTCCGCTGAATTTTTACCGAACCCTGTTGTACCAAGCGATCAAAATGTGTCGAGGGGATGGTAATTACCATGAAAAAGAAAAAGCAACTGTGGCTAAAGCGGCGGAAATTTTAGGAATTGAACGCAGCATCGTTGTTAGCCTGGAGTCCCTGGCAGAATTGGAAGATTCAGCTGAACGATTGCGCCTTGCCTTATTTGAAACGGACGTTTAATTCGGCTGTCAGCTGTCAGCTGTCAGCTGACAACTTACCAGATTGCCGCCAAAAACATCTAAAATCAAAAACATCTAAAATAATGAGTAGCCACAGGGACGAAGAAACGATCATTGAAAATTATGACTGGAATCAGCTTTCCCTGGAACAGTTGAAGCTGCTCCAGTCTAAAATAAGCCAAGCGATAAATCTTAAGATACGCGACTTAAAGTTGACCCAATCTACTGCCAATCTGAGCAAAGTTCATCGGTACAAGGCAAGTTTATCCAAGGTCTATCCCGCTCGCTTACGTAGCTCCCTGTCTGATTATCAAAAGTGTGTTTTCATCACTAGTCTGGGAAGCAAAAACTTTGTCGATAGTAAGCGACTCGAAGCCTCCATCAAATGGATTAGCGAACACTTCAAAGCTTGCGTAGTAGTAGTTGGCGATAGTTATTATCGACTGACAATCGGGGTTAGACAGGGACTTAAAGGGGATGAAGCTTGGCTGGAGGCAATTCGCACTGGAGAGACCTTTATTAATGAAAACCGTTTCTTGTTCCAGCAATACTCTGGAAGTTGTCAATTCCAGTTCCAGATGGCTTCGCAAATAGAGAAGCAATCAGAATTTGAGATGTATTACAAAGACCTTCAGTGTCTTTATCAAAAGGATGAATCTTTTCAAAGGATGGTCAATTCCTTTGCCCAGACCTATCTCAATCGGGGAGAACAGGCAGAAGAAGAGCAAGTAGAAGAGCTTCTCCAAAGGCAAAAGCACCTGGCGATCACTTACCTGCTGGAAGAGTCAGCTGTGTTTACCTGCCTTGGTAAAGAAGGATGGCCAGTTTTTGTTTATCCTGGGTCAATCAAAACTTTTGAAGAAATTGCAGAAGGGTTACACCCAGAGGTTCCTTTACCTCTCAAGCAAATGATCTGGGTCAGCCTGCGTCTTGACAAGAAGGCTACTGCTGGATAAAACATCTAAGGGTTTTGAGGTCAGGGGTGGTTGTAGATCAGGGAATCGGGAATCGGGAATCGGGAATCGGGAATCGGGAATCGGGAATCGGGAATCGGGAACAGGTAAAAAATCCTGTGTACCTCATAGGTATGGAAAACGCTATAAGACAACAGCAGGTATTTGAAATTATGTAATCTGGATTTAACCCAATCGTGTTCACAACGGTTTTCCGAATTTTCGCCATGCACTGCGTTTAAGGAATTATCGTCAGTATCAGTAGCACTGAAAAAGATTGCCAATTTATCAGTATTGTCCCCAATTATCCGAACATAATCTCACCCACCACCAGCGGGTCAAACAGCTTAAATGACATACACCCACCAACTCAGACAGGGGTTAAATTTCATCGGGATTAATACCCATCTGTCGTAACCGTTCTGCTAATTGTTCAGCTCGTTGTTGAGCCAGTTCAGCTCGTTGGTGTTCAAGTTCAGCTCGTTGTTGAGCCAGTTCCTTCTGTTGGTGTTCCTGTTCAGCTCGTTGTTGAGCCAGTTCCTTCTGTTGACGTTCCTGTTCGGTTCGTTGTTGAGCCAGTTCCTTCTGTTGACGTTCCTGTTCAGCTCGAAGACGTTC
This sequence comes from Moorena sp. SIO4G3, assembly GCF_010692305.1. Taxonomy (NCBI): domain Bacteria; kingdom Bacillati; phylum Cyanobacteriota; class Cyanophyceae; order Coleofasciculales; family Coleofasciculaceae; genus Moorena; species Moorena sp. SIO4G3. Next base: position 43,842 of record NZ_JAAHIG010000041.1, read on the forward strand.
AAGTTCAGCGTCAGTGGGAATCCAATTCCCCTGTTGATCATACCAACGTAGCCACAACCGATTCAATCCCCGATATTCCCCAAGCCATAGTCCTAAACCCAATTGCAACTCAGGGATCCAAAATTGGGAATTGTCTATGGTTTGGGGTTGATAGCTGCCGCCATCTAACTTAAAAAGTTGTAATTCGTTACTGACTCGGTCAAAGGTAACATAGTAGGGAATCGCTAAAATTTGCTCGTACACTTCCCATTTCGTTGGTGGTTCTCCTGTTCGTTCACTGTAACCAAGGTCTTGATCTCTGGTGCTGGCAGAGAGCAACTCTATGGCCACAATTGGTCTGACCTCTTCTTGCCAGATCACATAACTCATTCTGAGCTCTCGTCCCTGGTAGAATCGGGAAATCCCTACTACAGCAAACCAATCCGGTCGTTTGTACCAAGGGGTATGGTTTGGGTCATAATATAAATTTAAGTCACTGGCGACAAACACCCTTTCGCTTTCATAATTGGGAGGGCGAAATGTCTCAGTACACAGTTGTGGCTGCCAAAGATGAAATTCGTCAGGCAAACCCGGCTCCTCGGGGTCTTCACTGGGTAAATCATACATGGTTGGCAGGGTTTCTTTGGCCGGATGAGGGAGAATAACCTGCTCAAATAAGGGTTTGGCAACAGACATGAGATTACCTCAATTTTTGTCCGACTCAGTTAGAGTCGATGCGGGCGATTAAGCCCGGCACCTCTCCTTCAAAACCGGACGTGAGACTTTCACCTCATCCGGCTCCTAGATATCCTCTCCTTTCGGAGTGCTCCAGTGTAATTGCTGGTGGCAGCTCTGGTGAACTGCTAGTAAGTTCTTTTTAGACCAGTTGTCGTGGTTTCCATCGACGTGGTGGAGGTGTACATACTCATCTTCCATGAACTTCAGCCCGCAATGACCGCAGGAATGGTTTTGTCGTTTCAATGCATCAGATGTAGCACCGGAGTAAAGGCGAGAATTCCTTTTGCTCCAGTACACTAAGTCTCCGTCATACGGGGACTTAGTCCCTTTTACGTTTACGTGTTGATTTTGCTTGTATCCTACTTTTGGAAATGCCTTCCTACAGAGTTCATTTGCCTGGTACCGGTTCACTTTCTTTTCCTTGCGGAATTTGCGGTTAGCGGTTTTGGCCATGAACCAGAGGCTGTCCCTGCTGCTACTCATATCACAGCTTGCATGATAGTTGCGCCATCCGCGAACTATGGGTGCTAACTTTTGTGCTTTTACTTTGGCACCATAATTCGAGTTGTTGACTATGGCTTTAATCTTCTGACGAATTGTTCTATGGTTTTCCTCTGAGGGAATGCATGAGAATTTTCCATCTTTTCTAACCCGGAATTTCCAGCCTAGGAAGTTAAATCCATTTGTCGCTTTAGTTAGTTTGGTTTTTTCTTCACTGATTTCCATTCCTCGTTCTGCCAAGAAGACCTTGACTTTATTGAGGATAACGTTTGCGTCATCCTGGGGCTTGAGAATAAATACCATGTCGTCTGCATATCGCAGACTTGTGTGAATATCCTCTATGCCATTTAAGGCCACGTTTGCTAATAGGGGACTTACCACACCCCCTTGAGGGGTACCTTGGTCGGGAAACTCTATTGAGGTTCCTGCTTTTAGACATCTGAACACTCCTTGCCTAATGGCGTGTGGTGCTATGAGTCTTTCCATGATACTGGTATGGTTGATGCGGTCGAAGCATTTCTTGATGTCTAGTTCTATGATTCTTTTGTTCATGTGATTCTTGTTCTTACCCCATCTTCCGGAGCTATCCTTTAGATGTACGAACAGTCTCTTCTGAACGTCCTGGGCGCATCGTCCCGTTCTGAATCCGTAGCTGTCTGCACTGAACGTTGCCTCATGAGCTGGTTCGAGTGCAAATTTTACTAGACATTGCCATGCTCTGTCGGCGATGGTTGGTATCTTTAGCATCCTAGTCTTACCATTCTTTTTCAAGATGGGGACTTCACGCAGTCCATTATGGTGCCAGTCGCAGCCATATTGGTTCAATGCTTCTACCAGTTCCATGCGTTCTCTGTAGTTGAGGGATGACTTCCCATCTACTCCAGCCGTCTTTTTACCCTTGTTTAGTTGTGTGACTTGGCGTACCGCCAGTATCTGTGCTGCACGTGACTTCAGAATCAGTTTCTGTATTGACCTGGCTTTCTTAAGGTCTCCAACTCGAACCGCTTTGAACACTCGCTTTTGCAGGCGGAAGAGATTCCGTCGGAGTTTTTTCCAATTTTCCTTCTTCCAAGATTCACTATGGCTTGCCATGTGTCTAATCGTGCTCTCCTAGAGTTTGTGTTTTCTGAATACCCGTGGGCAGTTGTAAACCCACATCCTACCCGACAGTGGGGATTAGGTTTGACATAACTTACCGTAGGTTCGACCGGCCTACAGACCCATGCTGTCGTTTTTACTTGTTCCATCCATCAGATTGTTGTGATGATTTAGGGCAGTCCACTTTGCCTATTCCCTCCTCGGAGGTTACAGCTATCAAATCAAAAACGCTGTGAGGATAATCGGGAATCGATTCTCGCATGTGCTGGTCAGATTGCGGATCAATTCTTAGACACTTTTTCAGGACTTTCGCTTCTGTTACCCATGTCATCTCCCCGTTAGCGCCAGTGTCCCACATCTGATTTAGGTCTGATTGCGCCCTGGTGCCAGCTTCACTCTGCTAGGATGTCGCCTTGCTCGGTGTGGCCAAGGTAGGGAGTCACCTGTCTCCGCAGGGGGTCGGGTTTGCACCGCCATCCAGATGAATAGTTGTAACTTCGGGGCTATTCCCGCGAGTTACCTGAGTTATACCCCTCTCTCAATGAGAGGCTCCTACTCAGAACAAGCCGCACTGATTTTGATTTTAGCAACTGTCGGACTTATCGGGAGTGTGGGGAGATGGGGAGATGGGGAGATGGGGAGATGGGGAGATGGGGAGATTTTGGAGATCTTGACTACTGTTCCCGATTCCCGATTCCCGACTCCCGATTCCCGACTCCCGACTCCCTACTCCCTACTCCCTACTCCCTACTCCCTACTCCCT
>NZ_JAAHIG010000410.1:0-7534 GCF_010692305.1 Moorena sp. SIO4G3
TCATATTTGAAAATGTTCTGTAGGGTGCGTTAGGGATGGACTAGCCCTGATTTTCGCATTAGCCAGTATTGGAACAGTCCATCCCGTAACGCACCACCACGTTAAACAACAAAAGTGAGATGCACCCCATCGTCATGGCGTAGTGGTTGATTAAAACTATCTATGCAGTTGGATTGGTGAAAATTGCTTCAACTGCTCGGAATTACAACAACACGAGTCGCGCTCATTAAACCAAACACCATTAACCATTAACCGTGCCACCTGCCTAGGTTTGAGCTTTGTTGTCACCCCTTGAGGACGAACGCCCATTAGCTGATAGCACCTCAAGTAGCATCTCAAGTAGCGCATATGCTGATAGCTGTTGGCGTAGCATCTCAAGTAGCGCATATGCTTACGTGAACAGTTACGAGGATACACAAGACTGCCGAAAAACTATACCTGTAGAGTTAGTCATTACTACATTACTACTACCACTAGCGTATATTCAGTAAATTGGCGTAACTATTAAGACACAAAATTCAGTTAATTGACTGAGATAACTTCCTAGATAAATATGGTTAGATTAAAAACTGGAGTCAATCTCAAAATTCTAAATAGGTTGTGAACGCTTACGTGGCCAAGATTCTTGGAATTCCAAGAGTTTTGGGTTTCTGGATTTTCACAAATCGTTTATAAACCCTATAGCTATCGTTCTAGTAAAAATAGTCACGGTCATATGCATTGTTCAAAAGACTTACGTTGGGAATTACCTGTTACACCTCAAGGGATAACCCAATATCGACAACGGCAATCCAGTGAACTCACCGATCGCAACAATTCCCAAACACAAAGGAAAAGTAATGATCTGCGCACTCAATTACTGAAGACGATTCTACCAGCGGTTTTAACCCCTCTAGGTCTGGCTGGACTCTTCAGCTACAGTGCTATTTCCCGCAGCTCCCAACAGCAAGCTGAGCAACTCTTAGAGGGTGAAACCCTAGTTGCGGGCAGAGTTTTGTATATATTTTTAGAGGAAGCAAAAAGAATACCTGCTACATTGGCCGCTAGCCCTCTAGTAGTTGAAGCAGCTAGCACTGCAGCGAAAGTTTCTCAAGTTAAAAACCTTGCCAAATTACCCTACTACGAGGTTGAAGATTCTTTCTCCGCTACCCGGTTGATACAGCCGAATCAAGCTCTCAATTATTACTTACATAAAACTACAGCAATTCATGAGTTTGTCGAGATATCTTTTACCGAAAAACATGGGTTTAATGTGGCTTACAACACTCCTACTCATGACTTTGTCCAACGGGATGAAGCCTGGTGGCAAGTGGCAAAAAATAATCCCAGTCAGCAGGTGATGAACACGAGATTTGATGACACTAATAATAGGTTCGTGATTGACTTCAGCAAAGCGATCACAGACCCAGCAACTGATGAATTCCTAGGGGTTGTTAGAGGAGTTTTGCCTGCCTCTGTTTTCAGCACCATATTTAAAAACCTGCTGAAGGATTTGGAAATTGGGGATTCTCAATATATGCAGCTACTAGCCCTGAAAAAAGACGACACTGTGGCTGTTGTAGATACCATCTACCAAGGGAAGAGTCAAGAGCAGCCACAGAAACTGCTAGGGGCAAAGGATAAAGCAGTTGTACAGAACCTGAAAATTTTGCTCGAAGCTGTTGAAACTGGGAAAACAGTCCAACAGAAGGGACTGACCATAAAGTCAGCTAATTCACCACTTTTCCCAAACTTAAAGCTGGCCACCTTTGATCATAATACCAGGCACTATATAATGGTTGCAGTTCCTGATAGCAATTGGACTCTGGCTGTCTCGATCAAACTTAATGAACTCAGAGCAGCGGGTAGAAAAGCGGCAATAGGCTTTACTAGTTTGTTCGTGGTACTGGGCATTATTATTACCTTGGTAGTCAGAGCTTTATCCGATCAGTTAGCAAAACCCTTGGGTCAGTTGGCTAATACTGCTAAGGCGGTGATTGCAGGCAACCTGAACGTTCAGGCGGAACTGCTTGGTGCTACCGAGACGCAGCTACTGGCTCAAGTTTTTAATAACCTGGTGACACGGATCAAAGGTCGATTACAGGAGCAAGAACAAGAAACTGAACAGGCGCGGACACTAGTGCTAGTCAGCAACCAGCTTCAGCAATCCTTAAACTTCGACAATATCCTACAAACTTCCGTTTATGGGTTACACCTTGCCCTCAAGACAGACGGTGTGTTTATCTATCGCTTTAATCCTGACTTCAAAAGCGGGATAATTGCAGCGGAGGTCGTAGATTCTGGTTTGGTTGAAGCCCTAGGGCAAACTATTTACGAACCAATCACGACCGAGGAAATTCAGCAGTTTAACTTGGAAAAGCTTGTCAGTGTCGAGAACCTTCAACAAGGTACTCTAACTGGTGCTCCTGGCCAGTTCCTTCAACCCCTTGGTGTCGTAGCCAGCCTAGTTGCACCAATTATAGTTGCAGGTGAACTTTTCGGCTTGTTGTACGCGAATCATTGCTCAGAACCCCACCGTTGGCAGGAGTCAGAACGTCACTTAATGAAGGAGTTAACTAGACAAATCGGTGATGCCCTCACCCAAGCCCTGCTCCTGGAACAGCAGCAAGCCACGGTGGACATTTCCCAAACGTTAAATGAGATTACCGCTAGTATGCTTGAATCCCTAGAACGGGAAAAGATTTTCGCGGCTACGGTGCTGGGAATTAAAAGAGCGCTCTCGTGCGATCGCACAATCATTTACCTCCTCGAACAGAATCAGAAAGGCTCAATGGTTGGCCTTTCAGTAACTTTGGATGGGTCTGTTACCCTAGAAACACAGAAAGAAGAGTTAGATTTTCCCCTAGAGGATGTTGATCACTACCAGTCACGTCAGGTTCTAGCCATTGATAATCTTGAGGGTAAGTTGACCTACTACCAGCAGTCCCAAGTCGAGAGGCTTGGCCAAAGCTCTCTATTGCGTGGAGCTAAAGCCAGTTTAGTAGCACCGATTTTGGTGGCAGGTAAATTGATTGGCTTTCTGGCTGCCCATCAATGTTCACAGCCAAGAGCTTGGCAGGAAACGGAGATTAACCTTTTGACTCAGGTGGCGATTCAATTCAGCTTTGCTCTAAAGCAGGCTAATCTGCTCGAAAAGACGGAAAGAATTTCTCAAGAGCAAAGACAGGAAAAAGAAGCACTCCAGAAGCAACTGCTGGTAATGCTTAAGCATGTGCAAGGGGCAGCACAAGGAGATCTGACAGTGCGCTCTGACGTGACTTTGGATGAAATTGGGAAAGTTGCTGATGGTTTTAACACCATTATTGAGAGTTTGCAAACTATCGTAACCCAGGTCAACAACTCAGCGGTTGAAGTCAATACCTTACTGGAAAACAACGAGGTGGTAGTTGGTCAACTAGCAGAAGATGCTCTTAAGCAAGCTTCAGAAACCACTCGCACCCTGGATTCAGTAGAGCAAATCACCGATTCGATTCAAGCAGTGGCTGAGCATGCTGATCAGGCGGCGAGGGTAGTTGATGGAGTTACAACCACTGTTGAAGCTAGCAGCACTGCTATTAACCTAACTCAGGAGAGTATCCTGGAATTGCGAGACACGATTGGGGAAACGACGTCAAGAGTGAAGCAGCTAGGTAAATTTTCCGAAAAGATTGCTAAGGTGGTTGCCTTGAGCAACATGCTCAAAGTCCAAACCAATGTTTTGACTATTAACACTGAGATTGAGGCTGCGCGGTCTGGTGGGATTCAGGGTTTTGTCGTGATTGCCAAAGAAGTGAATCAGCTTACCAACCAATTGATCAAAGCTACCCAGGAAATTCACAAGATAGTAGATGATATCGACCTAGAAACGTCTCAATTAGTCAAGGTAATGGAACAGAGCACTGCTGTGGTGGAGAAGGGGACAAGTCGAGTTGAGGAAGCTAAGCAGAATATGAAACAGCTGAGGTCGGCTTCGTGCCAGATCGAGCAGCTAGTGACAGCCATTTCCCAAGGGAGTCTTTCCCAAACCGAAACCACTCAGAGCGTCGCTATGTTGATCAAAGAGATGGCCCAATTCTCCGAACGTACCGTTGATTCCTCTAGGCAAATTTCAAGTTCCTTAACCTCAACTGTAGCCGTAGCTCAGGAATTGCAGGAGTCAGTTAGTGGTTTTAAAGATTTTTGATAACACCAGCTGTCAGCGGTTGGCCTATGGCCACGCTACTTGAGGTGCTGTCAGCGGTTGGCCTATGGCCACGCTACGCAAACAGCTTTGTGGCACAGCCTTTGACGCTGTGACTTAACTCAAATTAAACTAATACTTACCTCTTTTATTATTAACGCTTTCCTCCTTAACCGTGCCCATAAGCTGATAGCTGATAGCTGATAGCTGAATAGTAAAATTAAATTATATTAACTGTGTTCAAAAAACTTAAAGTTCTTCAAACCCTTGCTATTCAATGATCCGAAGTTACCTGTGCCCTTGTTTAAGGTTATTATCTGAATTGTCTCAGATTGACTTCATGATACTCTCAGAGTTTGGCATAACAATTGGCTTGGATACTGAGCAGAACCAGATTTCGCTATGAAGAATTCAGTGCGAGCTTCTGAATTAGGACTCAAATTGGTTGACCGGGCTAGACGCCTGAAAAGATGGAACAAAACCGCAGAAGCTTGGTGTAGCAGTGCCTTAACCTCTAGGGCAACCTTAAACCGATTTTGGGCCAGACAACCGATTCGCTGTGACACCTTTATCGCCATTTGTGATGCTGTAGGGGTTGATTGGGACAAGGTTGTTGAGCCAGATAAGATTAAGGCAGATCAAATCAATAACGGCAAGAGTCCCACTGTGGCTCAAATTAAACCTGTTGATTGGGGACAAGCACCAAAGCTAAGAGATTTCTACGGTCGTACTGAGGAACTGAACACCCTACAGCAATGGATTCTTAAGGACAAGTGCCGCCTGGTGACACTTCTAGGGATGGGGGGAATTGGTAAAACCTCTGTGGCTGTGACTTTAGCCCATCTTCTGGAAGATAAATTTGAGTTTGTGATTTGGCGCACTCTACGCAATGCCCCTCCCCTAGAAGAACTCCTGGCAGACCTGATTCAATTTCTGTCTCGACAGCAGGAAACCAATTTACCCTCCTCTGTAGATGGCAAAATTCTGCGATTGATTCGCTATTTACAAGGGGGGCGTTGCTTGCTAGTTCTAGATAATGTGGAGTCGATTCTGCAAAGTGGCGATCGCACCGGTAGTTATCGAGAAGGATATGCTGAATACGGTGAGCTGCTCAGAAGTATTGGTGAAACTGCCCACCACAGCTGTCTATTACTGACCTCTAGGGAGCCACCCCAGGAATTGACTATCCTGGAGGGGGAAAACTTACCGATTCGCTGCTTCCCACTCAAAGGGTTATCAGACACCGATGGGCAGGAAATCCTGAAGGAAAAAGGAAATTTTGCTGGGGATGACACCCAGTGGCTGACCGTGATTGAGCACTATGCTGGAAATCCTTTAGCCTTAAAAATGGTGGCTTGTCTGGTCAGAGACTTTTTTTATGGCAATATTGCTCAGTTCCTGAATTTTTTAAAGCAAGGCTCATTCATTTTTGATGATATTCGGGATTTGCTAGACCGGCAGTTTCAGCGCCTGAGTGCTACACAACAAGACCTGATGTACTGGCTAGCTATTAATCGGGAACCGGTTTTTTTTAAAGAGTTGGAACAGGACGTTTTCTGCCACCGATGCGCTCCTGACATTTTACAGTCTCTAGGGTCTCTACAACGGCGCTCATTGATTGAGAAAACCTCGGCTGGGTTTACCCAACAACCTGTAGTGATGGAATACATGGTTAATCGATTAATTGAGCAGATTCCTGAGGAAGTTACTAGTAAAAATTTTGCTCTGTTGCGCAGTCACGCATTAGTCAAAGCCACTGCCCCTGAGTATATTCGGGATAGTCAAGTCTCTCTGATTCTCGAACCGATTATTGAAAGATTACTCGCTCGTTTTGGTTGCACAAAACAGCTCAGCAATCACTTGCTGGAAATTATTTCAATGCTGCGCTCCCCAACTCCCACGGTAAAAAAAATAACTCAAGATACGGCATATAGCTGTGGTAATATAATTAATATACTGCGCCAATTACAGGTGGATTTAAGCAGCTATGATTTTTCTAATCTAACAGTTTGGCAAGCTAACCTACAGGGAATTAAATTACACAATGTCAATTTCGCTGATGCTGACTTAACCAGCTCAGTATTTACGGAAACCTTAGGAAATATTTTATCAGCAGCATTCAGCCCAGATGGTAAACTATTAGCAACCTGTGATACAGATTGGAAGGTTCGCCTGTGGGAAGTACCAAGCGGTAAACTAGTTTTGATCTGTGAGGGTCATACCAATTTGGTACGGGACCTTGCTTTCAGCCATGATGGTAAAATCTTAGCCAGTTGCAGTGCGGATCACACCGTTAAGTTTTGGGATGTCAGTGATGGTAAGTGCTTAAGGACTTGTACCGGACATAGTAATGAGGTATGTTCAGTGGCTTTTAGTCCAGATGGTCAGACCCTAGTTACTAGCAGTGGCGACCACACCTTGAAAGTCTGGGATATCAAAACTGCAGAATGTCTCAAAACTTGCACCGGACATAGCAGTTGGGTTAGATCCGTTGCCTTTAGTCCAGATGGTAAGACTATAGCCAGTAGCAGTGACGACCACACGGTGAAATTCTGGGATAGTGGCACTGGAGAATGCCTGAACACTGGCACTGGACATAGGGATTGCGTCGGGTCAGTGGCATTCAGCTGTGACGGGAAAACCTTAGCCAGTGGCAGTGGCGACCACACGGTTAAGTTTTGGGAGGTAAGCACAGGTCGCTGCTTAAGAACTTACACAGGACATAGTAGTGGTGTCTACTCAGTGGCCTTTAGTCCAGATGGCAAAACCCTGGCTAGTGGCGGTGGCGACCACATGGTTAGGCTGTGGGATACTAGCACCAATGAATGTTTGAAAACCTTGCATGGACACAGCAATCAAGTATTTTCAGTGGCCTTTAGTCCTTATGGAAACACCCTGGTTTGTGTGAGTTTAGACCAAAAGGTGAAGCTATGGGATTATCAAACCGGTCAATGCTTGAAAACTTGGTATGGACATACGGATTGGGCAATGCCCATCGCGTTTAGTAGTGACGGTCACACCCTGGCTAGTGGCAGTAACGACTACACAGTGAGAGTATGGGATTATGGTACTGGTAGCTGCATCAGAACCTTGCCCGGACATACTGACTTTGTCTATTCAGTGGCATTCAGTAGTGACAGGAAAACCTTAGCCAGTGGCAGTACAGACAATACGATTAGGCTGTGGGATGTCAGCACAGGTCGCTGCATTAGAACACTCCATGGCCATACTGATTGGGTATTTTCAGTGGCATTGAGTAGTGACGGGAAAACCTTAGCCAGTGGCAGTGCCGACCAGACGGTGAAGCTGTGGGATGTCAGCACAGGTCACTGCATCAGAACGTTTCAAGAACATACCGATAGACTGTGTTCAGTG
>NZ_JAAHIG010000411.1:0-6359 GCF_010692305.1 Moorena sp. SIO4G3
TGGAGATGGGGAGATGGGGAGATGGGGCAGCAGAGATTAATCGTAGGGTGGGCAGTGCCTAGCAACGCTATGGCCACCTTCGGAATCGGTCTGGTGCACTGCCCACCGGACATGAAATACATGAACTTAACTATATGAACTTAACCGATTAATCTTTGGTGGGCAGTGCTTACCAAGGGGATTGACAAGCTTGCTGAATCGGTCTGGTGAACTGCCCACCCTACATCAACTACATGAACTTAACCGATTAATCTTTGGTGGGCAGTGCCTAGGAACGGGATTGGCAACCAAAGGAATCTCTCTGGTGCACTGCCCACCCTACATCAACTACTCCTTTGGTGGGCAGTGCCTACCAAGATTATGGCCAGCTTTGGAATCTATCTGGTGCACTGCCCACCCTACATCAACTACATGAACTCCCTGTTCCCTGTTCCCTGTTCCCTGTTCCCTGTTCCCATCAATCCTATATTCACATCTCAAATACAAACGCTATCGTATGGATTTATTAGTAATTGAGTCATTTGCCTTTACTCCTCGTTTAGGAACTGCTGGAGAAATTGCGATTAATGCAGCAGTTGCCGGGAAGAATACCGGATTTTCGTTTCTCCATGTGGAGAATCCCGATGACATTCGATTCCTTCCCAATAGACGTTTTCAAAAGTTGGGAAAACGGAGTTGGACACATAAAGTCTCGAAAGTGGAAAGCCTTTTAAGAAACTATGGCGTGACCACTTTACCGGACGAATTTTTGTCAGAAAAAACTCGTTTACAGATCCAAGACTATGTCCAAAATGCTCCTGATCGCTTGAGCGAGCTCAAAGCCTACAAGTACAAGGACGCTGCTCTGGGTTTAGCTACAGTCTCTTCCCTGATCTGGCACACGAAATCCTTGCATCCCGATCCTGATGACTATTATCCACTTATACAACGATTGTTGGGATGTTCAGCAAGTGTTTATGAAAAGGCTCGGGCACTTATTCTCAAGTATAACCCCCAGAAAATAATTGCTTTTAATGGACGATTAGCTTCCGTTAAAGGGATATTTGAGGCAGCTAAACAGCTTGATGTTGAGGTTCAATACTATGAAAAGGGAGGAACCTATAAGAAATACGAACTGTTTGATCAGCCCCCTCATGATTTTGCCTATATGCGTGAACATATCCAAACCTATTGGCAACAGGCTGGTATCGATAGAGAAGAGTTAGGACATACCTTTTATAAGAATAGAAGGCAGGGAGAGGGAATTGGATCGACTACGTTTACGTCTGAGCAGCAAAAAGGTCTCGTACCTGGGCAAACCGGCAATCATCGTCAGATTGTCTACTACTCTGCTAGTGATGATGAATATGCTGCCATTGGCGACTTGGTCAAGCATCCAATTTTTAAGAATCAAAGGGAAGCCGTAAAGTCTCTGATCAGTTGGATCTCTAATCAGATGGACTGTTATCTGACCATTAGAGTCCATCCTCACCTTAATAAAAAGTCATTAGAAGACCGCAACTGGTGGAATTCTTTGACGGGAAAAAATGTCCAGGTTATTCCCCCGGATTCAAAGGTTGACTCCTATGCATTAATAGACTGGGCTGATGTGGTGGTTACCTATAATTCAACTATTGGTGTGGAAGCCGCTTACTGGGGCAAACCCTCTGTACTTCTGGGGGACAGTAAATACTCTGGGCTGGGGTGTGTTTATCAGCCTAGGTCTGAAGCAGAGGTGTACACATTACTAGAGAACGATTCTCTAGCACCGCTGCCCCAAGAAACCTGCTTGCCCTATGGATATTATAGTTTATCTCGAGGCATCAAATATAACTATTATAATCCCTATAATTCACTCTTTGGCGACTTTGTGGGTCAGGCACTGGACTAATTCAAGTCTGGTTGAATACCCATAATCTAAGGGAGGGTCGGGAGTCGGGAGTCGGGAGCGGTGCGACCCGTGGCGAATTTAATTCGCCTACGGAAAGCGCACTCCCTGGGAGTCGTCAGAAGATTAATCGTAGGGTGGGCAGTGCCTAGCAACGCTATGGCAAGCTTTGGAATCGGTCTGGTACACTGCCCACCCTACATCAACTACATCAACTTAACTACATCAACTTAACCGATTAATCTTTGGTGGGCAGTGCCTAGCCACCTGATGGCCAGCTTCCGAATCGGTCTGGTGCACTGCCCACCCTACATCAACTTAACTACTACTTAATATCATGTCCGGATAATTAGTGATCAAAAACCATCTCCGATTAAACCTTACTCCTTTACTTCAGCATAGCTGCCTTCTGCCAAATGCCTTCGATTCGGCGCAAGCGTGTAAGTATTCAACCGAACATGATATAAGATGCGTATTCTATTCCTCCATCCCAAGTCTTTCTCCCAATTTTCCCACCTCGCTAAGGCATTAGCCCAAGATGATACTAATCAGGTTGTCTTTGGCACTCAGCGCACAGCAGGGAAATTGCCTAAGGTTTCCAAAGCCATCTACAGCGCTGTGAAGACAGTGGGTCCAAAAACTCACTACTACCTTCACAACCTGGAAAGAGATGTCCATGAGGGTCAAGCAGTCTATCACCTATGTACCCGGCTCAAGTCTGAGGGATTTGTTCCTGATGTGGTTTATGGTCATTCCGGTTGGGGCTCGACGCTATATATCAAAGACGTTTTCCCCCAGGCAAAACTGCTGTGCTACTGGGAGTGGTTTCACCATGCCCATGGCTCAAATTTTGACTTTGATCCCTCTGACCCCCTGACCTCTGACGATGAAACCCGGATTCGGACCAAAAATGCTTCAATGTTAATCAGCTTAGTCAGTTGCGATCGCGGATTGTCTCCCACCTACTATCAGTATCAGCAGTTTCCACGGGAGTTCCACAGCAAAATCACTGTACGTCATGATGGCATTGACACTGAGTTCTTTAAACCCAAGCCTGGAGCGAAATTAGTTCTGCCTCGGATTGACTTAGACCTGTCCGAGGTTGAGGAACTGATTACCTATGTCGCACGGGGGATGGAACCTTACCGGGGTTTTCCCCAATTTATGGAAGCGGTGGGGATTCTCCAGCAGCGACGACCAAGGTGTCATGTGGTGGTGGTGGGGGATAATCGGATTGTCTATGGCAAACCTCTACCAGATGGCAAAACCTACAAGGAATTGATGTTGGAAAAGGTGCCTCTGGATTTAGAGAGAGTCCACTTCACTGGCTTCCTGCCCTACTCAGAATATCTGAAAGTCCTGCAAGCTTCCTCTGTCCATATTTATCTGACCTATCCCTTCGTCTTGTCTTGGTCGATGCTAGAGTCAATGGCTACGGGGTGTTTGGTGGTTGGCTCTAATACTGCTCCGGTGATCGAGGTGATAGAAAACGGGGTGAATGGATTATTAGTAGACTTTTTCTCTCCAGAAGACATTGCCGATCGGGTGGAGGAAGCTCTGGATAATCGGGACAAGATGGCTGGGATTCGGGAGAATGCCAGAGAAACGATTCTACAGCGCTATGATTTGGCTAAGTTATTGCCTCAGCATATCCAGTGGATACGGGAGGATTGAGTTGGGTGCATCTGATATTTGTAAAAAAGAATGTAAGTGTGGGGAGATGGGGAGATGGGGAGATGGGGCGGGGGCGCGGGGAGATGGGGAGATGGGGAGATGGGGAGATGGGGAGATGGGGAGATGGGGAGATGGGGCAGATTTTTATTAAGGGTAATTATAGCGTTTCTCATACCTATGAGGTACACTCTTGATTGGCGCTTATTCCCTTAAGACCTTCTTACTTATGCCTTCTGCCTTCTGCCTTCTGCCTTAAAAGGATAAGCAATGTCCTCATGACTCTGAGAATTGCTATATCCTGACATGATATCATTGGTCATTTTCCTTCAGAGGAGAGATAATTTACTCAATTTTTATCAAAAATATCCGGTTTTTTTGTCCTGATATTGACTGTCATAAAATCCTGAAAGCAAAGAGCAATAATGGTTTGGTTTGTCATCAATAAATTTAGGGTAAATTTATTGGCTAAGGACTATAATTTACCAAAACTTTATCAACAATTGCCGGGGATTATATTAAGATATAATCCTAGAGATTACTGCAAAACTATGACTCAAATTAAGGTAAGCTATCAGCTATCAGCTAATGCGCTACGCCCACGCTACTTGAGGTGCTATCAGCTGATGCGCTATAGCAATCCTAAATCATTTGTAAAATCACTGGACTTCTTAAAAACTAGCTCCAACTCCGTTCCCTTCTGCCTTCTGCCTTCTGCCTTCTGCCTTAAAGTAAGAGATTAATCTTCGGGTGGGCAGTGCGTACCAACGGGATTGGCAACCAAAGGAATCTGTCTGATGCACTGCCCACCGACATGAACTTGAACTTAATTTTTTGAAGACAGTCAACCTAATTTAGGTCCAGATTAATCCTAGGGTGGGCAGTGCCTACCAACGGGATTGACAAGCAAAGGAATCTGTCTGATGCACTGCCCACCCTACATGAACTAGTTTCTTATCATGCTTGGGTGTTCGTTACTTGTAACTTGTAACTTGTAACTTGTAACTTGTAACTTGTAACTTGACATGCATGAGATCACCCTGATTAGAAGTGATTAATCGGACTTGATATGACCTATCCCTCCAACGGCACAAGTATATTTTTTAATGATATCACTTTGGGTTCAGTAGCCTAATAATAAGGGTTCTTCAGTACCTTTTATGCTAAAGTTCCAGTTAAAAAACTCAGAAAGCTTACTGTACAAGCGATGCAGCGCGGTCTTGGGGAGGCAGTGCGGTCTTGGACGAAACCTTAGAGAGTGGAGCCTTATTTCATATAACTTAAAAGTATGACCCATAACCTGTCGCTATCAAGGCTCCACTCTCTTACGGTAACTTCAAAGGGGGTCTCCCCCATGAGCAACTGCCGTGGTTTCCACGGGGCTTACAAGGTGCGGACGCAGGTTCCGCACACAGACCCAAAACCATGAGCGACTGCATCAAGACAGGAAAAATCTGCTCTTCAACTAACAAAATTTTCTGAATACGGCCTCTTCCCACTGTTCCCTGTTCCCTATTCCCTCCACTGTTCCCTGTTCCCTGTTCCCTGTTCCCTCTTACAGACTGTTTATTTAGCATAACAAGTACGGTAGAGCCATAATAAGTTAAGTAGGTATACTATGAATAGTAAAAATGCAATTCACCTGGTTATGGGAGTTTCGAGTGCTGGCAAGTCTACATATATTGAATCAAGGATTAAAAATGGAGAATGGAACGACATTCCTGTCATAATGGCTACTGAATTAAAGCCAGAATCAAGGTGGAAATTCTTAAACCAAGACTGCATAATTCATTACAATTTGTATAACCCCTATAAAAGCAATGTAGACCATATTGGTAATGACTTTATGGGAGAGCCAGTGTTAGTTAAAATACTAAACTATCGTGAAAGAATTAGAGCTTATATATTAGTTGCGCCTCGTTCGGAAATTGTTAAGCGGTGTTTATTAAGAGAAAGCATTGAACCGACCTTTAGGAAAAATGTAACCAAAAGATATTCAAAACAAAGAATATTCGAGCTTTTGTGTCGGCTTAATTTAACGGATTTTTACAAGAAATGGTTTTTGTTCCTCAGACAATATGAGATCAGTTTTGAGATTATCAATGCTTCTGCCCAGGCTAACTATTTACCAATTTCCTCCATATCAGAAGCTTTGGACTTATTATCCCTAGAGCAACCAACACACTATTCACAACAAGAACTAGACTATATTGTTGACAACAATATGTTTGGTCATCAGAAAATAGAAGTATATCCTAATAAATTCACTCCTGGTCAGGACAGGTCAGCCAATTTAATAGTTTTAGATCAAGACTTGACAGGGAAATCTGTTTTAGATATTGGATGTGCTTATGGGTATTTCTGTTTTGAGGCAGAAAAAAGGAATGCTTCGAGAGTTGTTGGCACAGAAGTAAAGCGTCATCGATTCCGCGGCTGCAATATTTTAAAAGAAATTCTTGGAAAAAGTAGCGTATTTTTGGAGCAAGACATTTTTACTGACCCGTTAAACGAGAAGTTTGATATAGTGCTATTGCTAAATGTAATACATCAGCTGAAGGAACCCATAAAGGCTCTAAGAACGATCTCACAGCTATGCAACGAAAAATTGATTATCGAATTCCCTACCTTATCAGATCAAAGATTCAAGTCTACTATTTCGTCATCTATTATTTCGGGCTTGCAGAATTTGTTGGACCGTGATAGAAGCGATTCCTCACTGCCACTTATAGGGGTCAGTTTATATTCCACCAAAGACCAAACTTTTTTATTTTCAAAAGAAGCGCTGAAAAGGATACTTGTGGAGCACGATAACCTCTTTAAA
>NZ_JAAHIG010000411.1:6369-7521 GCF_010692305.1 Moorena sp. SIO4G3
CCGTGATAGAAGCGATTCCTCACTGCCACTTATAGGGGTCAGTTTATATTCCACCAAAGACCAAACTTTTTTATTTTCAAAAGAAGCGCTGAAAAGGATACTTGTGGAGCACGATAACCTCTTTAAAGAAATCGAATTTCAACAGTCAAAAATCTCTACCGAAAGTACGATTGCCATTTGTTATAAATAGTTGAATCATTGGGAATGGGGAATGGTAAATGGGGAATGGTATAGCGCTACGCGCAAGGCAATAGGCAATAGGCATGCTAGCAATAGCTGATTATAATAGCTTTTGCTGCTTTTATAAATGTCCTAACCTTAATGCGTAGTGCTGTACTAAATAAGCCTCCAAGCTATAATTATGAAATATTATTTTTTGACGAACCCCTGAAAGAAACAAGAAACCTTAAGCCGATTCGCTGATCTTAAAATCAAGCCGATTGGTGGATATCGTCAAACCGTAATTTATCAATGGCAAAGGATTAATAGCAGTTCTTAATTGGGTGAGGTACTTTTGTCCTAGGTTTTAGGAAGTAGGGAGTAGGGAAGAAAGAATATGGAAGAGCTAAGAGGTAAAAAAAACTGTGTATATCATAGTTATGAAAAACGCTGTAAATTTAGGGTAAATTTAGTTGCTAAGGAATTTAATTTACTAAAAAAATATAAAAAATTGCCGGTTATTATATTAAGATCTAATCCTAGAGATTACTGCAAAACTAGGACTAAAATTAAGCTAAGCTATCAGCTATCAGCTTAAGCGCTACGCGCACGCTACGCGAACAGCTATCAGCTAATGCGCTACGCGCACGCTACTTGAGGTGGGCAGTGCCGACCAACGGGATGGGCAAGCAAAGGTATCTGTCTGATGCACTGCCCACCCTACATGAACTATGGGGAGGGTTGAGGAGGAAACCGTTAAGAGGGTGGGTAGATTAATCGTAGGAGATTAATCGTTTGGTGGGCAGTGCCGACCAACGGGATGGGCAAGCAAAGGTATCTGTCTGATGCACTGCCCACCCTACATATGCAAAGAGGGAGATACCTTGATTATCTGGGCAAACGAGCAATGCGATCGCGCTGAAATTTTGAGTAGCGGACACCAAGCGCGGGTACTGATTGCTGATGAAAACAACTGCTGTCAAGAAGTGTTTT
>NZ_JAAHIG010000412.1:0-5040 GCF_010692305.1 Moorena sp. SIO4G3
GAATTTTTTTGCCCGACTCAAGCAATATCGAGCGATCGCGACGCGGTACGATAAGCGAGCTCAGAACTTCCTAGGAGCAATTTATCTGGCTGCTGCTGTAATTTGGCTTAATTGATGACACGCCCTAGAGAGAAAGTAGGGATTACCGAACCATCGGATCAGGTAAATAACCGAAAAGGAAAAGAGTCAAAGAGTTGACTACAGAAACCGTTGGTCAAAGGCACCGTAAAAATTAATATCCCTGCTAAATTCGATGATGGGGATATGAGCTCCGAGGTTAGTCTATCATCTGCTAGACAATCTGAACCCTCACATGGACTCGGTGTAGAGACGGCAACTCAAGACTTGTATCTTCTATATGCGTAACCGGGTAAGCCGAGATTGAGTCCTTAACCCTAAATAGGACATAAGGTAGCCAAATCGCAAGAGGAGGTATAACTCTCAGTCCGGTAGAAGTCTGAACCAAGCAAAAGCCGACAACCTGAAAAGGAATGGGAATAAATAACCAGTCGGATAGAGGGAAAATTCCCTTGCTCGAAAGAGCGCTGAATTTCAGAGCTAACATCCGAGCCAAGGAAATTAATTGCTTAGTTAACTTAAATTGTACATGGAAAAGATAGAACCGGCGTCAATAGACGTGGGTATCGTAACTGAACAGACCACCGATTGGCATACCATTAATTGGAAAAATGCCTACAGAGAGGTTAGGAAACTAAGACAAAGAATTTTCAAGGCAACACGTCAAGGAAACTGGAAAAAGGTCAATAAACTCCAAAGGTTAATGCTAAGGAGTAAGGCAAACATCCAGGTATCAGTTCGCAAAGCATCCCAAGATAACAAAGGTAAAAGGACGGCAGGAGTAGATAAAGTCAAAGCATTAAAACCCAAAGAAAAGGGAGAAATGGTTGACACATTATCAAAAAACAGGAAACAATGGAGCCCAAAGCCAACTAAACGCATCTACATACCAAAAAGCAATGGAAAGAAAAGACCATTAGGGATACCAAGTATCGCCGACAGATGCCTTCAAGCCATTGTTAAAAACGCTTTGGAACCAACCTGGGAAGCCCAGTTTGAAGCCACATCATACGGTTTCAGACAGGGAAGAAGCACTCATGATGCCCGACAAAGAATATTCCTCAATATCAATGGAGAAAACAATAAGAAATGGTGGGTAGTAGAAGCGGATATAAAAGGATGCTTCGATAATATTGACCACCAAGCATTAATGGAAACCATTGGTAATTTCCCAGCCAGAGGACTAATCCATAACTGGCTAAAAGCAGGATATGTGGAAAAAAACATATTCCACCCCACGGAAACGGGCACACCACAAGGAGGTATCATCAGCCCACTCCTCGCTAACATAGCATTACACGGATTAGAAAAAGAACTGGGAATAACCTACAGGAAAGAAAAAACAAAAAAGGGAGAGGACACCTGGAGAAATAAATCGAATAGGACATTAGTACGATTTGCGGATGACTTTGTAATCTTAACAGAAAGCAAAGAAGACGCCATGACAGCTAAGTTAATCACTAAAGAATGGCTGGCTAAAAGAGGACTAAGTCTATCCGAAGAAAAAACCAGGATAACTCACTTGACCCAAGGTTTTGATTTTTTGGGATGGAACTTTCGTAAATACAGAACCACCAAAAAGAAATCGGGATACATCACCCTCATTAAACCGTCAAACAAAAGCTTAAAGGGAATCAAGAAAAATAGAAAAGTAGAATTTGCCAAGCTGAAAGGGGTCTCAGTCCAAGAACTAATTGGTAAATTACAACCAATAATAAGGGGTTGGACAAACTATCACAGCGGAACAGTGGCAAAGGACACCTTTTGTAAATTAGAAAATTACATCTCTTGGAAGCTAGTTAGATGGTGCAAAAGAAGGTACCCGAAAAAAGGATGGGAATGGATTAGAAATAAACACTACGGGAGTTTCTGCCCTGGTAGGGAGGATAACCGAGTCTTCGGAAGCAAAGAACTATACCTGGAAAGAGCCTCATGGACAAAAATAATCAGACACACAGTAGTAACCCACGATTATTCGCCAGACAATCCGGAACTCCAAGAATACTGGGATAAAAGGAAAAAAAGGCAGGATAAGAAAGCTGCGGAGGCCAGACTAACAAAGGGCAGAAACAAGATAGCCGTGAGGCAAAACTACATCTGTCCTTACTGTGGCCAAAGACTAGGAAACTACGACAAAGTACACTTACACCACATTGTTCCAATTGAACATGGGGGACAAGATAAGTACAACAATTTGGTATACGTTCATGAGGATTGCCACCGAACTATCCACGCCTTGGGGGCAACCAATCCAGAAATACAGGGAAAACTGTACGATGGAATCAAAAAAAACCCCTCCTAAAAATCGGAAACAAAAGCCAAAAGGTACAAAACCGATAATAAAGGAAAAGAGTTGCACAAGATAACGTGTTCTTCGCAAGTTGGTTGCGCCGTGTACTTGGAGACTTGTTCGCACGGTGCTTAGGGGGCGACGAGGGGGTAACTCCTCCGACCTACCCAATCAGTGAATAAATCATACCGATGCGGGAGTGTCAAAGCTCCCCTATCCACCTTAGTCAGGTCGAATGACTGTGTGGTTACTTTGCGGAGTATGTTGGCAGCGCCATTAGTATCGGCATTGATCAACTTCCCGGAAGCAGTCCTATACAGGCCACGTCTAACTCTCTTACCAGAGGGAATCCATCCGTTGGGTTTTGCACCATGTTTTGGTAATGAATCGCCGTCTAAGAAAGACGCTTTACTAGTGTAAGATTCTTCAGTGACAATCAAATTTATTCCATATTCGGAACAAAGCTGCTTTAGCCTTTCGAACAGCCGTTTAGTGGGAATGGGCACAAACTGTTGGTTGCCTTTCTTTCCCATACTGGAGCAACTTTTCTGTCCTTCGTTCCAGCCAAAAACCAAATTCCCTATCTCATCGTTTATACAACGATTCACGAGAAACCGAGCAGCTTTATTAATTGCATCCCGCATCTGGTTATTTCTTTTTAGCTGAACTCTATCCAGATGAGAATCCCAATATTTATCTGATTTTCCAGATTTATGTTTGGCCACAAGGCGACAATAGCCTTGATTTATTGATTTAAGTTTTCGACCGTCAATTATAAAGCTTTTTCCTAGGGTTGAAACGCAGGTTAACCAGTTATCTCCACCATGATCTATTCCGATTGCCTGAGAGTAATCAAGATTTGGATTGTCAGTTATTGGTTGCTTGCCATCATCAATAACCCAGTCTATCCACAGTTGTCCGTAGCAAGGACGAACAGTGACTTCTTTAACCCAGTCAGGGTCTATAAAATCCGGAGGATCTAGGGTTATTTGAGTCAGTAATTCTGGTTTGCTTTCTTTGCTAACGGAAGGATAGAACAACCCTTCTCTATACGTGAGAGCTTGCCGAGGGAAAGTTACCGCAGCAAAACCTCCAGACTTCCTATAACGAGGGAACCTAGGTCTATCTACTTTCCCCTGATAGTACAACCCAACTAATTTATTGAAACTAGCGATCGCTTCCCCAACAGTTTTAAGGGTTTGTTGAGCAGACTGAGCCGCCATCCCTTTGTAATGAGGGGACATCTTTAGGACTTTATCTAGCTCTGGATATTTGGTAGTACACTTGTAAGTTTTCCAACCAACTCTTAATTCGTCTCCATGCCAGTAGGTAGTGTAAGCCTCTTGTTCCTTTAGCCAATCATAATGTTTTTGCTTAGCATAATAAATTGCGCAATTAAACAGACTGTTAGCTTGCTGACACTGAAACTCCCAAACCACTTTTTATTCATCTAAAAAATTGGCTTTTACTGGAATAGTTCTATATATTTTGACAACCTCGACTTCTTTTTTATCCTATATTTAGGATATACGTATAATCCCACAATGTCAAGCATAAAGAAGTCTAAATATCAAAAAAGGATGAGAGGAATCCCGGTTCACTATGATGAGCTTAAAAAACCACACACTATAATGTTTACGGATAGTGTGTGGAAATGGTTACAACTTTCGGCTAAAGACTCGGGTACCAGTGTTGGAGAGTTTTTAGAACGTTGGGCTAGAAGCCAAATTGAGGACACGACTAGATAAATCTAGTCTCTCTTTTTCATCCCGGAGACGAAACCTGTTTATTAAGGCAGCCTTAATCATAAAGTTTTAACCCTTTTGCTCATAGCCGACCAACCATAAAGGCTGCCTTATTCTTGCGGTAACTTCTGACCCCGGGCTAAAGCCACGGGGTTCTCAAATTTCAGGAAATTTTGATAGGCTTGCACGAGTTTGTGATAAACCTCTATTGCATCAGCCATAATCTGTTGACGATTTGGTATGCTGTAATAGCATTTTTCGAGATTCTCTTACTTATCACCACGAATTCTGTCACTGTAGGCTGCGCCCAGATTGTTTTGAATCGTTGCCCACTCTTCGGGGAAGTCTTTTTTGGTGTAAACTTCCAAAGCTAGTTCCTATGCAGCAATCGCTTTTTGAAGATTCTCAGCCCTGTCACCACGGATTCTGTCACGGTATGCATTGCCCAGGTTGTTTTGAGTCCCTGCCCAATCCATAGGGAAGTTTTCTTTGGTGTAAACTTCCAAAGCTAGTTTGTATGCTTCAATCGCTTTTTCGAGATTCCATGCCCTGTCCCAACGAATTCTGTTTCTGTAAGCAAGGCCCAGGTTGTTTTGAGTTGATGCCCACTCTTCGGGGAAGTCTTTTTTGGTGCGAACTTTCAATGCTAGTTTGTATGCTTCAATCGCTTTTTCGAGATTCCATGCCCTGTCCCAACGAATTCTGTTTCTGTAAGCAAGGCCCAGGTTTTTTGAGTTGATGCCCACTCTTCGGGGAAGTCTTTTTTGGTGTAAACTTCCAAAGCTAGTTTGTATGCTTCAATCGCTTTTTCGAGATTCCATGCCCTGTCCCAACGAATTCTGTTTCTGTAAGCAAGGCCCAGGTTGTTTTGAGTTGATGCCCACTCTTCGGGGAAGTCTTTTTTGGTGCGAACTTTCAATGCTAGTT
>NZ_JAAHIG010000412.1:5140-7457 GCF_010692305.1 Moorena sp. SIO4G3
ATCGCTTTTTCGAGATTCCATGCCCTGTCCCAACGAATTCTGTTTCTGTAAGCAAGGCCCAGGTTGTTTTGAGTTGATGCCCACTCTTCGGGGAAGTCTTTTTTGGTGCGAACTTTCAATGCTAGTTCGTATGCAGCAATCGCTTTTTCGAGATTCTCTGCTTTATCACCACGGATTCTGTCACTGTAGGCTGCGCCCAGATTGTTTTGAGTTGATGCCCACTCTTCGGGGAAGTCTTTTTTGGTGCGAACTTTCAATGCTAGTTCGTATGCAGCAATCGCTTTTTCGAGATTCTCTGCTTTATCACCATGAATTTTGTTTCTGTAGGCTGCGCCCAGATTGTTTTGAATAGTTGCCCACTCTTCGGGGAAGTCTTTTTTTGTGCGAACTTTCAATGCTAGTTCGTATGCAGCAATCGCTTTTTCGAGATTCAATCTCCTGTCCCCACGAATTCTGTAACTGTAGGCTGCGCCCAGATTATTTTGAGCCTTTGCCCAATCGATCGGGAAGTCCTATTCATTGTAAACTGACATAGCTAGGGCGTGTCTGAAAAGTTAAAAGATCACCATGGAACTGTGATCGATATCACCTGCAACAGTAGAAAGAAGATTTCAACGCCCAACTTTTTGGGTTACTCTCACGGGTGAAAACTGTTAGCATCGTTTCGTAACCAGCAATAGCGATTTCTATGTTATTGGCTTGATTACCGAGAGGAAAATTTATGATTAGGTTGGATAATTTCCCAATAAATTCTGCAATGGGTTCTGCTAGTTCTGGTTCCAATTCTGATAATTTAGCATTTGCCCACTCTTCCAGGATATCGATAAAGTTATCATCAAGTTTGTCTAGGTTGGCTTGCAGGAGTGGATAGACTACAGTGGGATCGCCATTGCTTTCAGCAGTTGCTGGCAATACCTCCATCAAGAATTCCAGATAGTCTTCGGATGAAGAATTAGCTGAGGTAGGGGTTTCTGATATTACGGCTAAAAGCTGACTCCCGAGACTTCGTAAAAAGTTAGCGCTATTTTGGTTGCCATCTGCTGCCAGTTCTTCTGCCTTTAGTTCCATTACCAGTAATAATACACCATCCACTAACTCGCGGTTGCTCTCAAGGATTTGGACTAGCTCACCGCTGGAACAAGTTAGCAGTTGGTCGATCAGGTTGAGATATTCTTGTAGTCTTTGTTCGTCCATTTTTCCTTACCTCTACTCTCTACTGTCTGCTCCTAGTCAGTAGTTCACCCAATTGATTATTTCTATAACTATAGCGCTTTCTAGAAAGCATTCAGCAGTCAGCGGTCAGCGGTCAGCCGCGCTCAGTAAAAGGCTTTTGGCTAAGCTACGCGAATAGCTTTCTGTCACTCAGATTCAACTAATGCTTACCTGTTTGATTCAAAAGCTGACAGCTGATAGCTGACTGCTGATAGCTCAAATAAATAGCAATAAAAAAAATTCGGTCAAGTTCTGGTTAACCCCAAGTCTTGACCGAATTCTATTGTGTACACAAAAACGAGTACACAATAGCTCAACTCAATGAAATCAATTCTAATGACTAAAAACATTCCTCCAGAGTTTAGTCAGCAATTGCTCGAAAGCAACCACATTCTAACCTCTGACTTATCCTATTCCATACTACTTCATCCCGCTTCAGAAAACAACCTTGAATTTTCATGGTGGCCAGGGCCTAAAAGCCCTGTCTTGATGCAGTCGCTCATGGGGGAAACCCCCAAGACCGCGCTGCATCGCTGGCAAATTCCTATCCTAGTCTAGGTAAAAATATCGCACCAAAGTGGTCATCACCTCACCAGGCTTTTCGGTGGGCTCGGGAGTGCTCCACTCGTAGGGATATGCATACTTAAGGGAATACAGGGCATTAATTGTATGGCGAACCTGTTCAGGAGTTCCGATCAACAAGAGCTTGGATTTCTTAGGTTTGCGACCTTGGTTATCCGGGGTGGGTGGAATGTTTTCAGTCATCAGAATGTTTCCTGTAAAGTTGTCATTATTAATATATAAATAAATTAATTTAATGTCAAGGGGTTTGTAAATTTTTTTTATTACGAAATATGGCCAATAGGAGAATGTGGAAAGTGTAGGGATTGTGGTAAGAAGTAAGAGGGAATAGTTTTAAAAAAAGCTGATGATTTTCTGGTGTTTTTATCATCAGCTTTTGGGTTATAGTGTTTCTATAATTTATGAGGTCAAAGTCCCCCTTGATAAGGGGGATTTAGGGGGATCCCTTTCTAGGATTTATGAGGTCAAAGTCCCCCTTGATAAGGGGGATTTAGGGGGATCCCTTTGTACCTCATGGCATAGA
>NZ_JAAHIG010000413.1:0-7442 GCF_010692305.1 Moorena sp. SIO4G3
TAGTTATTTTAACTTTAAAATAACTAAAAAAATAGTGGTTGAAAAAAAGTTTTCGAGATTAGAGAGTAAGTAAGAGTAATAAAAACTGGTATTTATTTTAAACTGATATTAATTTTGAGTATTCGAAGTTACATAAAAAAAATCAGGGAATACCGAGATTAGGTTTGATAAAAAGGGTGAAAAGTCTGGCTTAATGCCAAATAATTACGATTGGGAAGTTTTTTGTAAAAAAAATAATAAATAAGATAAAACTATCCAACAATAAGGATTATAAAAAATTGACATAGCAGCAAGTTATGTAGAACCATTCATTATTGATTGAGAAACACTATAGCATTTCAAAATAAAATTTTAAAACGCAACAGTTTAAAAAGTACTATAAGTGTGGGACAATAATAGAATAGCCGAAAAAAATAAATGAGATATTCCCCCTGAGGCATAATCGATGAGTGCAGAAATTATTTGTGTAGGTACGGAATTGCTGCTGGGGGATATTCTCAACAGCAATTCTCAGTTTTTAGCCCAGGAGCTAGCGGCATTGGGGATTCCTCACTACTATCAAACAGTGGTGGGAGATAATATCGGGCGTTTACAGCAAGTCTTGGAAATTGCTAGTGAGCGCTCGACTATCCTAGTATTTACTGGTGGTCTTGGTCCGACGCCCGATGACTTGACCACGGAAGCGATCGCTAAATTTTTTGGTGCTCCTCTGATTGAAGAACCGGATGTTATAGAGGACATCACTCAGAAGTTTGCCCGGCGGGGACGTCAATTAACTACCAATAACCGCAAGCAAGCCCTAATTCCAGAAGGGGCACAAGTATTACCCAACCTGAACGGAACAGCTCCTGGTATCATTTGGAAACCCCGTGCTGATTTAACCATTCTCACCTTCCCTGGTGTTCCTAGGGAAATGCACCAGATGTGGCGAGACACCGCTGTTCCCTATCTCAAAAGCCAAGGCTGGGGTAAAGAAATCGTTTATAGCCGGATGTTACGGTTTTGGGGGATTGGAGAATCGGCTTTGGCGGAGAAAGTTGCTCCCTTTTTTGACCTTACCAACCCCACGGTTGCTCCCTATGCTAGTAAGGGACAAGTGAGGTTAAGAGTTTCGGCTCGTGCAGGTTCAGAAACTGAAGCGCAACAGTTAATTGAACCAGTAGCCCAAAAATTACAGGAGATTGGGGGAATTAACTATTTCGGTACTGACACCGATACCCTAGCCTCTGTAGTGGGTCAGTTATTAACGGCTGCCTCAGAAACGTTGAGCGTAGCGGAATCCTGCACTGGTGGCGGTATTGGGAGTATGATAACCAGTGTCCCGGGGAGTTCTAATTATTTTCTCGGGGGTATCATTGCTTATGATAACGCTGTGAAAACTGGTGTACTGGGAGTGAATTCCTCAGATTTGAAGGCGATGGGGGCGGTAAGTAAGGTTGTAGCAGAGCAAATGGCAACGGGAGTGCGATCGCTTCTTTCTTCAACCTGGTCACTGAGTATTACAGGCATAGCCGGACCTGGAGGCAATACCGATACCAAGCCTGTGGGTCTAGTTTACATTGGTCTAGCCGGACCAGATGGCATTTTAGAATGCTACAAGTACACCTTGGGTCACCATCGGAGTCGGTCTGACCTACGTCACATCAGCGCCTGCTATGCCCTTGATCGCCTACGGTGCAAATTGCTAAGTCGGTGAACTTGTTAGTTAGGGTTAGTTAGCAGGCAGTAGTGCACCCGATCACCCTTTTCAATCTAATTTCAAGCTAAATCCCTGCACTTGGGGGCCAGGTGGTGAAAATAAACACCACCACAGTAGCGATCGCAAGCATTCCCTGAATCAAATTTCCTACCAATGAACCGACCACAATCCCCAAGCCAGCTTTAAAGGACTGCTGGATTCTAGGCTGTAACTTTAACTTCCGTTGATAGAGAAACTCACCTAAAAACGCCCCTAACAACGGTCCAAGCAAAATCCCTAGTAACGGTCCGCCGAAAGGCAAGGCGGGTAAAAGACCAAACACCCCCATGAACAAGCCGATTATGGAACCAATTTGTCCCCAATTACTCGCACCAGCTTTTTTTGCTCCCCAGTAAGCGGCTAAAAAATCGACCCCCATACCGAGTAGCAACACAAAGATTGCTACGCCCAATGCCCAGGTGACGCTACTAAAGCCCTCAGCAATACCCCAAATTAGGGTGGCAGCTAAAATCAACATGGCACCGGGAATGCCAGGAACAACCGAACCAATAATGCCTACTAGCATCAGCAGAATCAGGAACCAGTACAAAATGATTAACCACATTATTTAAATTCGAAGCGTTACCCACATCTTAGAAATGACCAGAGAGAGTATTGGCGAGTTTATCAGCAATCCCCTCAATCCAATTTTCATCTTGTTTAGTGTAACTTCGGGGAGCATTGGCTGCCAAAATTAGCGCTCCTTGGTTGCCAATCGGTTGACATATGACACCTTGTGTGTTATTGGGCAAGTAGTCAAATTCAAGTCGCCCTGGATAGAGCTTCAGGTTAACGAGATAGACGGCTTTTTGAGTTTCCAGGACCCGCTTGAGAATTGCTCCAGGCTCGACTTGGGGATTTTTGCCCAATATCCCTCGCCGCAGCAAGACTTTGCCTTGGTATACCACTACAAGCGATCGCGTTACTGTATTAGTTAGTAATAGATGGGATGCCCAGGCTAATTCAGTTTTTACCTGATCTGGGAGCTCGGTCGCGAGGTCAAAACCCTCTTCGCCAATCAGTTTAACGGCATCAGGAGGTTTGGGCTGTACCTGCTGCCACAGTAAACCTGTCAAAATCAATACAGCACAAACAATTACCCCGACAGCATCAGAACGAGCTTGAGAATTGCTTAGCTGGGAGGTTAATAAACGGTTGATCAGCAACAGACCCCCTGCCAATCCTCCAACCGCAAATGGCAGCCGCCGCAGTACATCATTTTGGTCGGGTTTAGCCATCACTCACCTGTTGGTTGTTAGTTCAGGATTTAGGCAGCTGAAACGAAACATCAAGGTGTTATGATTTTTCATCTGGTTCAATGATCCGTTGGAACAAATAACCTGTACCTCGTGCAGTCAGAATTAGCTCAGGATTACTCGGGTCATCCTCTAACTTGGCTCGTAACCGGGAGATGTGGACATCTACTACACGGGTATCCACATGGCGTTCGGGGGTATAGCCCCACACTTCCTGCAAAATTTCAGAACGGGAGAATGGTTCTCCAGAACGTCTAACTAATAATTCCAGAAGACTGAACTCCATTCCAGTCAGCCGAATGCGCTCATCCCCTTTGTAGACCTGCCGCTTGTTGGTGTCAATTTTGATACTCCCAACATGAATCACGCCAGAACTAGGAATACCGGCAGCTCCCACTTTATCAAACCGCCGTAGTACTGAACGAATACGGGCTTCCAATTCTTTTGGAGAAAAGGGCTTGACCACATAGTCATCTGCTCCTAACTCTAGACCGGTAATCCGATCAGCGACATCCCCTAAAGCAGTTAGCATAATAATGGGAATATCTGATTCCTTGCGTAATTCTTGACAAACACCATAACCATCTAGCTTTGGCATCATCACATCTAACACCACTAGGTCAGGCTCTTGATCACGAAATGTGTTTAGGGCTTCTTCTCCATCGGCGGCTGTGACTACCTCGTAGCCAATCATGGACAACCGAGTTTCTAATATACGACGGATACTTGCCTCGTCATCGACAACAAGAATTTTTTCTTTATGAGTTTCCAATTGACGTTGTACTCCCGAAATGGTGAAGTAAGATTAATGATTTATTAATTTATCAGTAGTTTATCTCTAAGATATAACGCTTTACAAAGTTGGTTTGATCGTTGAGAATTATATTTTCCTTGCTGGTGAAGTCTTCGTTGACTTTCATTAATGTTAATTTAATTATTTAGTTTTTTTAAGAGTTTTTAAGACTTTTAAAGTAGGATGCCGAAGCCTAAAACGCTCTATGTGTGTAATGCCTGTGGTGCTGAGTCCTCCCAATGGTTCGGCAAATGTCCTGCCTGTGGTACTTACAATTCCTTGGATGAGGTAGCTGCCCCATCCCCGATCAAAATCAGTCGCGGGGGTTGGCAATCAAATACTTATTCCGATAACCACGACCCTAACGCTGGACCGGCTCAACCGAGATCATCCCTTACCTTCTCAGAAATTGTTGATACTGTCCAGATCCGCTTCCCCTCAGGCTATGGGGAACTCGACCGAGTCCTCGGAGGTGGTGTTGTGCCTGGGTCTTTAGTATTAATTGGTGGCGATCCAGGGATTGGCAAATCAACCTTAATGCTGCAAGTTGCCAATCAACTTGCCAAGTTGCATCGCATTCTATACGTTTGTGCAGAAGAATCAGGACAGCAGGTAAAACTGCGAGCATCTCGCCTGGGTGTGGTATCAGCAGAAACCTCTGATCCCGACTCTAATAACGGTAGGGTGAACAAGGAGCCTAAGTCTTCTAAGTCTAAGTCTTCTAAGTCTAAGTCTTCTAAGTCTAAGTCTTCTAAAACCCCCATAGCCGCTCAAGACTCTGACTCTCAAGACGCTGATCTTTATGTCCTACCAGAAACCGATTTAGAGGAAATTCTGCGAGAGTTAGAGTCCCTCAAACCTCAGGTAGCAGTGATTGATAGTATTCAAACTCTTTATTTTCCGGCCTTGACCTCTGCTCCTGGTTCCGTTGCTCAAGTGCGGGAATGTACCTCTGCCCTGATGCAGGTAGCAAAGCGGTCAAACATTACTCTATTAATTGTGGGTCATGTGACCAAAGAAGGAGCGATCGCAGGACCAAGGGTACTGGAACACTTAGTCGATACTGTATTGTACTTTGAAGGCGATCGCTTTGCTTCCCATCGACTACTGCGTTCTGTGAAAAACCGCTTTGGGGCTACTCATGAAATCGGTATTTTTGAAATGGTCAGCAACGGTTTGCAGGAAGTCTTGAATCCTTCTGATCTGTTTTTGGGTAACCGAGATGAAATGAGTCCTGGTACTGCTACTGTAGTGGCTTGTGAAGGTACTCGTCCGATTCTGGTAGAGTTGCAAGCCCTAGTAAGTCCTGCCAGTTATGGGGCACCCCGTCGCTCAACCACTGGAGTTGATTACAACCGCTTACAACAAATTCTGGCAGTGTTGGAAAAGCGAGTCGGGATTCCCCTATCCAAATTAGATGCTTATGTAGCAACAGCAGGAGGGCTAGGAGTAGAAGAACCGGCAGCTGATTTAGGAATGGCTATTGCCGTAGTAGCCAGTTTTCGCGATCGCGTTGTCGATCCTCGCACCGTTATGATTGGTGAAATCAGCTTAGGGGGGCAAGTGCGACTAGTCTCTCAGATGGAACTCCGACTCAAAGAAGCTGCCAAGTTAGGGTTCAAGCGAGCGATCATACCCAAAGGTCAAACCTTATCTGATCTTGGTATTGAAATTATTCAAGTATCCAGAGTACTAGATGCGATAATCGCTGCCTTGCCTGGGGGATTACGCCAGGACTTCCCTGAAGATATCGAGGATCAGATCTAATATCTAAGATCAAGTTCCGTTGAATACCGATCATAACCAGGAGGGTGGGGAGATGGGGAGATAGGGAGATGGGGAGATGGGGAGATGGGAAGTGTGGGAAGTGTGGGAGGTGTGGGAAGATGGGGAGATTTTTAGGAAAGGGCATGTGACAGTTAACAAAAATGTCTATTAATCTACCACTAACTACAAAAATATGGTACATTAAGAGGATGGCATTAATACCACTCCGTAAGGCGGTCGAACTTACGGGACTCTCCAAAAATACATTAAGAAAATATGCCGATGACGGAACTATCAGATGTGAAAGGACACCAGGGGGAACTAGACTCTTTGACTCAAGAGATCTTCTCCGTTTTGGAAAAGCTCCAAAGTCTCAGAGATCACTCCACTCTACAATCTGCTACTGCCGAGTTAGCAGTACAAAACAGCGAGATGATCTTGCCCGCCAAGTCGCCTACCTTCACTCCCTCTTCCCAGAAGCAGAAATCATCAAAGACATCGGCTCGGGGCTTAACTACAACAGGAAAGGACTTAGAGCCATATTGGAACGAGTCGTGTCTGGAGATAAGCTCACGGTTGTTGTTACCTGTAGAGACAGACTTACCCGATTCGGGTTTGAACTCATTGAGTACTTGGTCGGTCTCAACGGTGGAAAAATCCTGGTTCTCGACCAGCCTGAAAGCTGCCCGGAATCAGAACTTACCGCAGATCTTCTTTCCATCATTCACCTTTTCTCCTGTAGGGTTCACGGACTCAGAAAATACGGTAAAAAAATCAAAGAAGATTCGTCTGTTCCTAAACCATGAGCAGGGATTGGCCGTAGGCCACGCGGGGCGCGTTCGGTTATCCGTAAATGGTTTGGAGTGTCCCGTTACGTTTTCAACAAGACCGTCAAAATCCTCCAGGATGGTGAAGTAAAAGCCAACTGGAAAGCTATCAAAACTGACATATTAAACGACCTCCCCGAGCGGTGTAAAGCAGTACCTTATCAGATAAAATCGATAGCGATTAAGGATGCTTGCACCGCTGTCAGAGAGGCCAAAAAGAAGTACAAAAAGACTTCGCAAATTCAAAGGGTAAGGTTTAGATCGAGGAAAAATCCTACCCAGTCTTGTTATATCCCTAAATCGGCAGTTTCACCTATGGGGGTATATCACACTAAACTGGGCAAGATAGCTTATTCCGAGACCATTCCTGACAATATTTGCGACAGTAGACTGAGCAGCAGGAATGGGGATTACTATTTGGTCGTCCCCTATCAAGAGACTAAAAATAAAACCGAAAACCAAGGTAGAGTAGTCGCTTGCTTACCCTGGGGTCAGAACTTTTATTACCTTTTTTAGTGAGACATCTGTAGGAAAGATTGGGAATGGAGACTTTTCTCGTATTCAACGATTGTGCCAACATCTAGATAATTTGCTATCTAAAATAAGCCAAGCTTCTGGTGGTCAAAAACGTCGGATGAGATGCACCCGGTCGGGGATGAATTTTCCCTCTCAAATAGTGTTAATATAAAAAGTAAGGGTCTCAAAAAAACAGGGCAAAAGACCCTACTCAGCTACCCTGGCCATAGGCCACGCGGGGCGCGTTCGGTGCGCGGGAAAGTCACGCCCAGGTCGATAACAGTCGCCCACGGCTGTGCCTGGGAATCCCCATCCCTGCGACGGGTGGGGAGGAATTATCGGTATATCATATCCTATCTCTTTGATAATGTTCCCGATTCCCGATTCCCAATTCCCGATTCCCGTTCCCCTCCTGGGAGGTAGGGCTGTTTCAAACTTTAATAAGTTAACGATTATTGGAGATAGGGGGATAGGGGGATAGGGGGATAGGGAAATAAACTAAAATTTCCCGAAAAATCCGCCAATTTAGTCATTAAAATCTGACA
>NZ_JAAHIG010000414.1:0-7440 GCF_010692305.1 Moorena sp. SIO4G3
TTGAAGCGTTGCTTTCGGTGGGGGGATTTAATGAGCGCTCAGAAGAAGTGGTGGAGCTAATTCGTTTTAATCCTGATGGTAGCCTAACCCGACGGGAAATCGAAGTCAATTTAAAGCAAGGACTTAATGACGAAACTAACCCTCTGCTATGGAACAACGATATTATCCTTGCTGGTCGCTCCCGTTCCGCCAGAATCACTGATACCCTCTCCAATATTCTCGGCCCAGTTTTACAAATTGTGCCTGCCTTACGTTTGTTGTTGGATTAGTATAGCGAGGGAACAGGGAACAGGGAATAGGGAATAGGGAATAGGGAATAGGGAATAGGGAGCAGGGAGCAGGGAGCAGGGAGCAGAAAATTTTTATTATTTATAGGTTAAACTTTTTTTTATTAACACTTAATTAGAGCGTTTTTCATAACTATAAGGTAAGCATTCAGAATTCAGCATTCAGCTATTAGCTATCAGTTATCAGCTGATACCAAATCCTGTTTCCATACCACCCTTATCCCCATAATCCTATATTCATGTCATCAAAAGATTTGGTGGATTTTTATAAAGGGGTTTTGACAATCGGATTGGGTATTATGCACTACGGGCACGCTATTTGAATAAAATAAGCTGACGGCTGACAACTGACGGCTGAATGCTTACACTATAAGCTACACAGTATTTTTCCCTACTCCCTACTCCCTACTCCCTACTTCTGACTTCTGACTTCTGACTTCTAACTTCTGACTTGCGCTACCAACCAACTCTTATCTAGTCAACTTTTATAGCATCTCTTTAATTAAACTGAAAATAAAACGCAATGATTAATAACATTTCTCCCTCTCCTCTGCCAGTTGCCAGTAATAACGGTAACTTTCCCCCTTTACCTCAAGGGTCACCATGGTTAGAACCAGACGATAGTGAATGGGATTTGCGCCTTTGGCTTACGGTGCTGGAACGGCGAGGACTAGTCATTGTCGGGGTAGCAGTGACAGGAATGTCCTTCATCATCCCGCAAACTTTAAATCAGGAGCCAATTTACCAAAGCAAATTTCAGATTTTAGTAGAGCCGGTTAATGCTGACAATGACTTAGGGAATTTCACGTCTTTTTTAGGAGACCAAGACCTTAAATCTGGTTTAGACTAC
Organism: Moorena sp. SIO4G3; assembly: GCF_010692305.1. Lineage (NCBI taxonomy): Bacteria > Bacillati > Cyanobacteriota > Cyanophyceae > Coleofasciculales > Coleofasciculaceae > Moorena > Moorena sp. SIO4G3. The sequence continues at coordinate 1,138 of NZ_JAAHIG010000414.1, forward strand.
GAAACCCAAATTCAAGTTCTGCGTAGTCCTGAGCTAATGGAAAAAGTGCTCGCAGAACTCCAGAAACCCTATCCCGAAATTGATTATGATTCCTTAATGAAGGATTTAACAATCACTCGCTTAGGGGAAACTAAGATTTTAGAAATCAGTTACCAGGGAAAAGATCAGGATCAGATCCTGACTGTTTTAGACCAATTAGCCAAGGTATACCTGGAGTACTCCCTGGAAGAGCGCCAGACTAACTTAAAGCTAGGGATTCAATTCGTTGAAAACCAGTTACCATCCTTACAAACCAGGGTAAATCAACTCCAAAACCAATTACAAATCTTTCGAGAGCGATATCAGTTTACTGACCCCGAAAGCCAAGCTCAACTAATCGCTTCTCAAATGACCACCTTGAAGCAGCAAAATTTAGCCCTTGAACAAGAATTAGTTCAAGCCCGTTCCTATCTTGGTTCTCTACAAGACGAAACGGGAGCCTTGGCGGCTCTTGGTGAGGCTCCACTCTATCAGCAAATCATTGGTCAGTTAAGAACTGTAGAAACCCAAATCGCTGGGGAATTAACTCGCTTCCAACCCCAAAGCACGGCGATTCAACTTCTCCAAACTCAACGGCAAAACCTCCTCCCAATCCTAGAGCAAGAAGCAGAGCGAGTTTTAAACTCCAAATTCGCAGAAGGTGTAACTGAGGTACAAAGGCTTGAAACCCAACGTCAAACCTTATTAGTCGCCCAACAACAGCTAGACCAACAGGCTCAACAAATACCTGCTTTAGTCAGACGATACACCGACTTACAGCGAGAAATACAAATTGCTACGGAGGGGTTAAACCGTTTTCGCTCTACCAAGGAAACCTTGCGAATTCAAGCTGCCCAAACCGAGATTCCTTGGGAAGTCATTGAAGCCCCAGTTCGGGCAGAGAATCCCATCTCTCCTAATATCCCACGTAATCTAACCTTGGGAGCTGTAGCTACTATTCTAGTAGGCATTGGTTTTGCTTTGGTTTTAGAACGATTAGATAACATTTATCACACTCTCGACGAACTAAAACAACAAACCAAACTGCCTGTGTTAGGGACTATCCCTATTAATAAAAAACTACCAGGAGCCCCAAGTACTAATTCCTTAGAAAAAGTAGGACGTTTCTTCTCTAAACCGTTTACCTGGATAATACCAGGTTTCAGGAAAAAATTAACCGCTTACAGCTATGGTGGGGACGCCCAATTTTCACACTTTTTGGAAGCCATACGAGTACTCAATACCAATATTCAATTACTGAGTTCAGACCGCCCAATCCATTCTGTGGCCATCAGTTCATCTATGCCTGGGGATGGTAAGTCAACCATTGCGCTTTTCCTGGCTCAAACAGCCGCAGCCATGGGAAAAAAGGTGTTACTAGTGGATGCGGATATGCGTAAACCCCAAGTTCATACCAGATTGCAATTACCCAACGAGTTGGGATTAAGTAATTTAATTGCTCAAACCCGATCCCCTGAACAGGTAATTAAGGACGAGTTACCTATACCTGGCTTATCAGTCCTCACCGCAGGCAAAATTCCTCCAGACCCTACCAAACTACTCTCTTCCGAGAAAATGAAAGGATTGATCAAATATTTTGAGGATATATTCGACCTGGTGATTTATGATACTCCCCCAGTTTTGGGATTAGCAGATACTACCTTGCTTACTCCTAAAACCGATGGATTGATTCTGGTAACTCGCATTGAAAAAACAGACCGCTCTGCTCTGACCCAAGCTCTTGATAATCTGAGACTGTCTCGAGTTAACGTTTTAGGGATTGTTGCTAATGGTGTTCAAGGTGACGCTAATAGCCCTTACAGTTACTACAAATATGGTTACGGAAACAATCACAAAGAACAGGATTGGGAGGAGGAAGAGAAAGTTCCATCGACATTGTCCAAGTAAAAGGGAATCGGGAATCGGGAATCGGGAGTAGGGAGTAGGGAGTAGGGAGTAGGGAGTAGGGAGTAGGTAGTAGGGAGTAGGGAGCAGGGAGTAGGGAGCAGGGAGCATTTCAGGTAAGTTATTGATTATTAAAAATTAAGAATTTAAGTTTATATTTTTTGGATTAAATTAAACTTAAAATCATCATAAATAAAGGGTTATGCTTGATCAGCAATTTTATAAAAATTATAGTTAATATATAGCGGTTTTAATTAAAGCTCTTGCCAAAGTATTTTCCTGATACTATTTTTGTTAATTTTTGTCCACTGCTCCCTGTTCCCAGATCCGCTGTTCCCAGATCCGCTGTTCCCAGATCCGCTGTTCCCTACTCCCTACTCCCTACTCCCTACTCCCTATTCCCTACTCCCTACTCCCTACTCCCTACTCCCTAAAATCCCAAATCTACCTCACCTATTTTAAACATGCTATATGACCCACCTATTGCTACTAAAATTGCCACCATCAACCAGTGCTTATGGTGGGGTAATCCTAGAATTATCAACGAGGGAATTGACCAAACTCAGTTAGTCCTTGATGATGGTGAAAATGAACGTCCAGACTTTTCCTTTCTAGTGATTGGAGATACGGATTCAGATACGGAATATGGACGGAAGCTGCAAACACAAATCGCTCAAGAATTACGGGAGCACATTGATACTTGTCGCTTTACCTTACACACAGGGGATCTGGTTTATCCCTTTGGGTCTGGTGAGTTTTATTTGGAGAAATTTATTACATTCTACCGAGAGGTTTTCGGTATTAGGAGTCCTGTCAAGAAAACTGACACTACTCGACTAGTCTTTAATCACCCGATTTTCCCTGTACCAGGAAATCATGATTACTATGACCTAACGTTTTTGCCCAGATTATTGGCTCAGTTAAGTTTACCTCTACGCCGTTGGTTAAAATCTAAGTTAGGGTTGACCCTAGGTTGGGAGAGTTCTTACCAAGGCAAAGCCTATGCTCACGCTTTTCTTGATTGTTTGAATCAGCCTCACAAGCGCCGTAATTTAGCTGAGTACCTCAACCAACACTATACGGCCAAGACCGAAACCGGAAGATGCCTGCGCTACCAACCTGGTCACTTTACCCGCCTACCCAATCGCTACTATACCTTTAGATATGGCGGCATTGACTTTTTTGCCCTTGATTCCAATACCTTTTGTAGTTCTGACTCTTCCTCTAAACCTAAGGCTGGTCCTGACCGAGAGCAACTAGACTGGTTACAGCAACGGTTAATTGATTCTTGGCATGATCCTCAGGTAAGGGGACGAGTGATCTATCTTCATCACTCTCCCTATTCAACGGAAACAACCCGATGGGAGCAGCCAGATGCGATCGCAGTTCGTGGCCATTTACGCCAAGTATTGGATCAGGTGGCTGCTGCTATTGGTTCCCTACCCGAAAAACGGCCACTGGTAGATTTAATCTTAAGTGGACACGCCCATTGCTTTGAGCATTTGCGTACCTTTGATACTAAACATGCTGACTCCCATTTAAATTGGCTGGTCTGTGGCGGAAGTGGTGCTAGTTTGCGGCATCAGCGCAAAGATGGGGTTGAAGTGATGGAAATTAGTGGGGGAGGTTATGTTCAAATGGTGGCGCGATCGCTTTTATTTATCGGGCGCAAAGGTAAAGGCAGAACAGCCCGCTCTACTCATACGTTCCTACGGATTGATGTACATAACGGTGTGCCCCCTAAGTTTGTAATTCGGCCATTTATAGTTGAGAAACTCAAGAATAAGTGGAGTAGTAGTGCTATCAAACCCTTTGTGATCCAGAATCTATAGAAGTTCTTAATGGGGTGAGGTAAAAAGTCTTGGGTTTTTTTTAGGGAACAGGGAACAGGGAACAGGGAACAGGGAGCAGGGACTTCGGAGCAGGGAGCAGGGACTTCGGATGCAGCGCGGTCAAAGGTAGTCAGTGCCGCCAAAGGTTCTTCCCATAAGGCTTACAGCGATGCAGCGCGGTCTTGGGAAGGCAGCGCGGTCTTGGGGGTTCCCCCCGGAGACGAAACCTTAGATAGTGGAGCCTTTATAGTTAGCAGGTTATGCAGAAAAGGGTTAAATATTTGTTAATAAGGCTCCACTATCTTACGGTAACTTCAAACCATGAGCGACTGCCGTGGTTTCCCCCATGAGCGACTGCATCAAGAAAGGTGCTTCCGCAGGTGACCCACATAGCCCTTACCCATCTCCCCATCTCCCCATCTCCCCATCTCCCTATCTCTTTATCCTATAGTGTTACTATTTAAGTCATTGATAGTCATAGGCCATAACAACAAATGAGTAAACTGCGCAACATACTAATGGGTGCTGGTATAGCAGCAGTCGGTGCGGTCGGAACTAAAATGGCTGTGGATTATTTCCGCAACCGTGATCAAGAAGAAGAGAGGGACGAAAGTGAAGGTGATGCAGAAGCTACCTCTCCCCAAGAAGTTGCCTACGCTATCGTACAAGACAGTTCTGTGCAAAACTTCTTGGATGTTAGCTTTGGAGCTCCTGGTCGTTATGTCCCCACTCGTGCGCCTAAAGTATTCGACTATCAAGATCAACAATATATGGTCATTTGGGCTTACGACAATCAGAAAGAAAAAAACCAAATGTTGGCATTCATCTATACCGATGAGGGTCGTAAGATGGTGGCTAGCGTGGGATATACTGCTGACGCAACGGATTACAATATCAATTTAGACAGCACACCTTTCGCTGTTGAAGTGAATGGGGAACAAATTACCTCCGGTCAAAGTGAAACTGACGGAGCTGATGAAGTGGATTTTGTCCTAGCTGGTAGTTAAATCGGATTTTTGATTGGATAATCTCTGAATACTAAAAGCGATCGCGTATCCCGATAGATAAGCGATCGCTTTTAGTTAGCGATGCAGGTACACAGTACACAGATAAAGAGGATTTTTTCCCACTCCCTACTCCCGTCTTGATGCAGTCGCTCATGGGGGGAACCCCCTTTGGCGGCGCTGCATCGCTACTCCCTACTCCCTACTCCCTAAAACCCAGAACGAAAGTACTGACCCAATTGAAAACAGAGAAATAACAAGGGAGAGTTAGCCACCTAATTTATTGGGTGGCCGGGGAGCGTACCGGGATTCCCATACGGCTATCGTGTCATGGAAGCTGTTTTGTCCTCCCTAGGGTTTCCAGGAACTCAGAAAGGCTTAAACCAGAATCTTTAGCCATTTCTTTTAATCCATTCCAAGCCGTCTCTGTAGTCATGACACTATAGGATTTTTTTCGCACACCATGTCAACTCGGTCTTCCAACTTTTAGCTTAGTTTTTTATAACATTTGCTTGACCCCTTAATTTCTAGGCTATATAATTAGAATAGCCTAAAATATCGATAGAATATGTACGGTTGTCAGCAACATTTAATAGCTACGACACCTGAAAACCAAGGGGTTATAGAATTCATCTGTTCAGAAGCAAATAAGTTGACCAATTGCGGGTTATATTATTGCCGTCAAATGCTATTCAAAACTGGCAAATACCTCAATAATTCCGAGTTGGACAAAATAATGAAAACCAACATTCACTTCAAGGCAATGAGATCCGCTTGTGCCCAACAAACATTACACGGAGTTATTGAGTCTTTTAAATCTTACAAAGCCCTCAAGAAGTTATATGACAAAGGGCAATTAGCGGATAAACCTAGAGTTCCGAAGTACCGCCAGAAGGGAGGTCTGGCTGTAGTTAGTTATCCCGCTCGGTGGGTGAAGTTAGTAAAAGGCCAACTCAAGTTTACTTTAGGAAAGCAGATCAAAGCCTGGTTTGGTATTGACCACTTTTTACTACCAATGCCATCTAATATCGATTTCAAATCAATCAAGGAATATCGCTTTGTCCCAAGGAATGGTTGCTTTTACCTGGAATTTGTATATGAAAGACCAAGCCCTGAACCAGTGCTACAGACGAACAATGTCCTAGGCATAGATCCAGGTCTCAATAACTGGCTAACTTGTGTCTCTAACTTGGGAAAGTCTTTCATTATAGATGGCAAAAAAGTTAAGTCACAAAACCAGTGGTACAACAAACGTGTAGCTGCGATCAAGAAAGGAAAATCTCAAGACTACTGGGATGAGCGATTGGCTTCTTTGACCGAGAAGCGCAATCGGCAAATGCGTGACAACGTGAACAAGGTGGCTAGATTTATTATTAATTGGTGTCAAAGAAACCAAATTAGTACAATAGTCTTTGGCTGGGTGTGATTCGTTGGCTAGAAACCTTAACCTGAAAAGGATAGAGGGGGATTAGCCGCAAGGAACAAAACCTTGACAACTTGATCACCTTACAGGTGCAAAACCTGTCCTCCCGAAACTGGAGTGA
>NZ_JAAHIG010000415.1:0-7387 GCF_010692305.1 Moorena sp. SIO4G3
CTCTGATAGCCCTTTTTATTTGTTTTATTCCATATCTAATTGGTTTATTTTTTTCATTATCTATATGCATTCACTTTCATTATTCATTTCTCCTCCTTCATTTGGTAGAACAGACTACATCAGGATCACATCCTTCCTTATTTAAGGTATCGGTATGGCTCTGGCTGATCGGAGCAGTTTATATCTTGTTGATGGCTTTGGCTATAACTGCTCCAGTGTATCAGATTAGAAAATTGTACGGGACTTGGATGAAATCTGATGCTAAAGCTTTTGTTTCCGTAATTTTCAGCTCTTTCCTAGCCGTTATCATCCTGCGCTGGATTCATTATTCTAGCCGTATCCTGGTGCTGATTGCTGCTGCTGCCTTAACCAGATTAGATCTTCAAACAGAAGGATACGGTGAATGGCAGGCTTTCTGGATTATCTGTGGGGTTTCTCTAACAGGTTTTAGTCTAGGGTTATTACTAAATCAGTTACTAATAGCAATTTTATCAATAGGGGGAGTTTGAGGGGGAAAGAATACCCCATCTTCTTAAGGTGGGGATGAATTTCCCTCTCAAATATTTAAGGTAATCGACCAGTCTTACCTAGCGATTCTAGGTACTCAGACAAGTTTAAACCTGCCTTGATCGCCATTTGTTTCAAACCTTCCCATGCCGCATCTGTTGTTCTAACTGTATGCGCTTTCTTCGCCTCTCCATGTATTGGTGGTCTCCCAGTTCTTTTTCCCATAATGTTGACATCTGTATTTCGATAAGCTATAATTAATGTAGCATAAACAGAAAAGTCGAATAAATGCAGCTAGGGTACTCCTATAAACTCAAGCCAAACCGACAACAAGAAGCCACGATGAAAAAATGGCTTGACATGTTGCGATCAGAATACAACTACCTATTAAGAGATAGAAATGACTCTTATGATCAGGTAAAAGCTCCAAGGTTGGGTAATTACTGCGATCTGAGAAGTGGTGGAGAGGTGTGCCCGCTGACTTGTTCTGTAAGCAGAAATCATTCCGTGGGTTACCCCTGGAAAAACAGCAAAAAAAATCCAAGGAGGAGTGCGTATGAGGCTCACAGTTCAAATCTTCCAATTCTCAAGAAGGAGAGACCTTGGTACAAAATAATCCATTCAACTGTTCTGCAACAAACCCTAAGGCAGTTAGATGTCGCATTCTCTAAGTTTTTTAAGGGAGAGACTGGATATCCAAAGCCTAAAAGAAGGTCACGATTCAGAAGCTTCAAGTATGCTCCTGGTCAAGTAAAACTAGATGGGAACAAAATATATCTTCCGGGTATTGGTTGGATGGGTTTTTATAACTCTCGCCCTATTCCTGAAGGATTCACTCTAAAGTCTGTCACTGTTCGTAAGAAAGCTCGCGGATGGTTTGTAAGTCTTCAAATTGAAGATAAATCAGTGCCAACTACTCTGGGAAAAGACAAAAGCGAGATTAATCCTATAAAGGTTAAAGGTTGTGACTTAGGTATCAACAAACTGGTTAGTATATCTGATGGAACAACAATAGCTAACCCGGCTAAACAAGAGTTTTTCAAGCGCAGAGAAAGGCGCTTAAAACTCAGACAGAAGGCGGCTAGCAGAAAAAGAAAAGGGTCTAAAAATAGAGGTAAGTCTTACGTCAAAGTAGCCTCGCTTCATGAACAGATTACTAACAAACGTAGTGCATATCACTGGGATGTCGCTAATAAATTAGTCAATGGAACAGATGCCTTGATCTTTGAGGATCTGAACATTAAGGCAATGAAGTCTCGGTGTAAACCATTACCCAACGAGAATGGCGGATATGACCGTAATGGACAATCTGCTAAGCGAGGTTTAAATCGCTCAATATCTAATGCAGCTTGGGGCGAACTAGTCAAAAAGGTAGAGGTCGTGGCTGCGAAGTCAGGCATACCGGTAGTCAAAATAAATCCCAAGTATACGTCTCAAAAATGTCCAAAATGTCATCACGTCAGTAAAAATAACAGAAAAAAAGAGAAGTTTGTCTGTACCAACTGTGGTCACTATGATGACGCCGATGTTAATGGGGCAGTAAATATTAAATTAAGGGGTCTTAAAAAACTGGGAATTGACCCTAACCAGCTACCTCCGGTGCGGGGGAAAGTCACGCCCATGGAGATAACAGTCTCTTAGAGATTGTGCCTGGGAATCCCCATCCCTGCGACGGGTGGGGAGGTTCAAAGCCATGTTGATAGAGATTAGTGTCGGCTTTTTAGTAATGGGTAATGGGTAATGGGTCATGGGTAATGGGTCATGGGTAATGGGTCATGGGTCATGGCGATCTCCGAGTCGTCAACCTTGGCCTTTCGGCCACGCTACGCGAACAATCGTCAACCTACCCTACACCGAACGCCAAAGGCGAACAACCTTCTAACCTTCTAACCTTCTAACCTTCAACCTTCTAACCTTCTAACCTTCAACCTTCTAACCTTCAACCTTCAAACCTTCAACCTTCTAACCTTCAACCTTCTAACCTTAAACACTATTAATCTGTCTGGGGCATTTTAATTTTCACTGCTCCTTCTGGTGTGATGATAACTTTACCACCTAGGGCTTCAATTCTACTAATAGCAATTTTGCTAGTGCGAGGGTCAGGGGAGTTATTTAAAACCATTGACCAAGCACTTACTTGAGCTATCTTACTAGTAGGATTGCGACTTATAAATTTAGCAGTGTTGCGGGAAATTTCAGCAACGTTTTGACTTTGCGCATCAGGGGATTGACTTGCCCAATCGGCTGATTTATCAAAGGATTGTTGGGCGGCTTTAGGGTCACCCAAAAATAATAATTCATCAATTCCTTTGTAACGCCACACATAATAAGACTGAGGAGGAACTTTAGGGGATAGTGACTGGAGTCCTTTTTCCATTAAGGCGACAGATTTTTCTGGCATTCCTGCATATAAGGAGCTACTGCTAGATAGAAAGAAATAGGCGGTTAAAAATTTGGGGTCTCGGTTTATAATAACCTCAAAGTACTCTGGGCTAAGCTGATAGCTAGTAATTTGGCGAGCGTCTTGATCACCAAAGTATTGAAGGAAATTCAGAAATACCCAGTCAGCTAATAGATTATCGAAGCCAAATGTAGGTAGTCTCTCAAGCAGATTGAGATACACTTGTGTTGCTTCTACGTCTCGCTGGAGGTCTGCGGGTGAGATGTTTTTGGAGCTTTGTTTAAGGGCATTGAGTTGGGGTTGCTGTAGCTTTCCAACTGCTAATATACAACCTAGGAGAATTATGATTGCTCCTAGGGATTGGGTTAGTCTTTGAGGAAATTGCCAAGGCATCTGTTGTCGAAGATGAAGTATTAAGTATCAAGTACCGAGGAGCTGAGGGGGTGACATGAGCACTAAAAAGCTTAGTAGATAAGGCTTTGATGCCAATGAGCTCAGGGAAGATACAGTCCCAAATTAACCCTCGATTCATTTAATGGCAAGCTCAAACCCTTATAACTACGTCCAAGGTCGCGCCCAAAACAGAATGTATCTTTTTGTAACTTATGGGCTGAAATTATTACCCAGTAAGGATTTAAGCTTGCATGTCACCCCCCCAGGAGTTTTCATTATCCTTCGGGGGCTCGTTCTTCCTTCTCCATCTACTCAGACTTTCTTCTTCTTGGCAACCCCCTCTTGGCAATGCTTTCAGCTACTTGTGTCAGTCAGCCAGGGTAAGAGGTGACAAATCCTGTGTACCTCATAGTTATGAAAAACATAGTTATGAAAAACGCTGTACTTTCCATAGACTTTACTTATACCTAAACTGCTATATATTATTAATCCATGTATACAAATATGTGTCCTTTTTGAAATCATCCAAATTCATGCAACGTCGTGACCTTCTCTTTAAATATGGAGTTCCAGGCCTTTTAGCTACTGTTGCTCTTGTACAGCAGTATGCTTCCCATCAATTGTCTCTTACCCCTTGGAAAGGCGGAGGGTTTGGCATGTTTTCTACCCTTGATTCACCAGCCGCCCGCTTCCTTCGAATCTATATTGTGACTGACAAAGGGAAGACTCAGGTCAACTTACCAAAATGGTTGGGTAAGCTCGCAACGGAGGTACGCACGATCCCCACAAAAAACCGTCTATTACGTCTGACTCGTGAGCTGGCTCAAAGCCAATGGATAAGTTACGCTTCGCCTAGCTCCGAGCCACCTACTTTCAATGCCAGTGAAAGAGATACCTCAAGGAACTACCTCTCCAACTTGGATTCGGAGGCTCCCGATCTTATAGATCGCCAAAGCCAAGTCCAACTTCAAATACAACGATTAACCCAATTATTGCCTCCGGAAGTTCTAAAAAAAGGTAAATCACTACCTAGTAAGGCTGAATTTGTCGCTGTTAAAGAGGTGCAAGTTGAAGTATGGCAATATATGTTTGATCCTGAATCAAGCCAGGTCAAGGCACACAAACTTTCATCATCTGTCGTCAAAAGATTGTCCTAAAGAGATTTGAAGAGTATGAGTATCTCAAAAAGTAGCCAGGTGGAGATTCAGAAACAGCCAGCAACGGAGATAAATACAGATGAGATAAACCTAAGTTTGGGAGCTTTTATACGCTATATCAGGGAAGCAGATATATTTGATTTGTCGGCAATCATGACTCTGCTACTGCTGTTGACTTATCCTACCGATTTTTGGTACGTGGTAGTGCCAGTCCGAATTCTTTGCATTTTAGGACTTGTCTATCCAGCTTGGCAGCGGAATTACAGATTTTGGCTCTTGATTACTAGCATCGTTTTGGCAGGTGACCTCTACAACTGGTTCACCATAGACAACCATAAGTACCTTTTGGCCTACTGGTGCTTGGCGATGTGCTTCTCTGCCCGAAGTAGCAATGTTAAAGAAACACTTGCAGTAAATGCGAGACTACTGATTGGCCTGTGTTTTCTTTTCGCAACAATCTGGAAAATTATCTCTCCTGATTTTCTCAATAGCATAGCGTTTCACCATATTCTTTTGACCGATGTGCGCTTTGCCAATGTTGTGGATCTGCTTGGAGGGTTGCCCAAGGATCTCCTTGCTGAAAATCGGTCAACCCTTAGTAGTCTAGTTGCTCCCATGAGCAATCTCCAGTCAGTTGTATTGCAAGACTCTCAAACTGTTGGGATATTGGCTAAATTGTTCACCTATTGGGGTGGGGCGATCGAAGCTCTCGTGGCGATCGCTTTTCTGTTTACCAAAGCTCAGTGGCTGTCCAAGTTACGTGATCTATTTCTGTTAACGTTTATAGTCACAACCTATGCGATCGCACCTGTTATGGGTTTTGGCTGGACGCTGATTATTATGGGCATTTCACAAGCAGAGCCCACCTTTAAAAACATCCGCTTGTACTATGTACTGGCATTTGTTCTACTCCAAATCTACCTATTTCCCTGGAGAGACATTGTTGAAAATTCACTTGGTTTCCTTAGTTGATACTCTCGGTATTAACCTTGGGGATAATCGGGTTACTATTGACAGATTTAAGACAGGATTATAATACCCACCGACATATATCTATAGCTTAGGTACTGACTTTTTTACACTATTAAAAAATACTAATTTTGAGAGTGTTGACAGGGTTAAAGCCATCCTCTGTGTATGGGAATAAACTTTCACTTCCCATACCTGGTGATAATTGAAACCTGTAAGGGGTAGATCTCATATTGGCAAAAAAAACGGAAAGTGTGGGAACCAGGCCAGAAGAAGACGGTAAACGCATCTAATCTTATGATGCCTATATTATATATAGTCTTTATTAAATTCAATAGATCCTATACATATATATAAGACATTGTCAACAATCACAATCACGCCTGGTTTATCAGAAATATCTCATGTTTATTGACAAGATAACTATACCCTGTATAATTAAGCAGGTGGACAAAATCAATTCCACATTTAACTCACATCTTGCACCATTCTCAATAAGCTTGGTTGATGTAGGGTGGGCAGTGCACCAGACAGATAATGAAGCTTACAAACCGCGTTGCTAGGCACTGCCCACCCTACGATTAATGACAATGGTGCAATATCTCAGTTTAATAAAACTCAAAGCCTTACAATGTAAGGGTTACAGAGATAGCGATTAGGTAATTATTTCTGCGATCGCTGCTTATCAAGTTATAGCTTTAGGAGATAGGTATGAGTTGTCCCTTACGCTAGTGCCCCTTGGGTAGATTTTCTTGGAAAATCAGAAAGCTGATGGCTGATCAGAAAATCACCAATAAAGCCCTATTATGTCAGAGGATATCTGAAAAGTTTTTTTATACTGAATTTTGCCCCCCTAGCCCCCCAACTTTGGGGGGAACAAGAGTCAATTTGCTTCTAAAAGTCCCCCGCCCCCCTAACCCCCCAATTCTGGGGGGAATTAGCGGATGCTTCGCTTTTTGACAGATGGGGACCAACGGGGGCTTGGATGTAGCAAATGAGACTTTTCAGACAACCTATCAATGACAAACAAATTCATCTAACATTCTAGAAGCCTTGGTCAGAAAAGATTCCAAAATTCATAAGTAAAAGTACTTATCTCATGAATCTCATATCCACTAGGCATTCCAAAATAAGATGCATTGACCCTGCTATTATGTCCTAGATAAACAAAATTTTTCCATCCAAGTCAATTCGGTATCAGGAACAGTAAAACCATGAAAGCAGCAATATTTTTATATGATGGAGACTGCGGTTTTTGTAATGCCACTGTTCTGTTTCTTCTAGAAAGAACAAAGCTGACATCATTACTGTTTTGTCCTCTCCAATCCAAATATGCTGAGAATTTCTTCGCTGAGCATGGGTATCAGCCCCCTGATCTAACCACTGCATATCTCTTTTATAATGGCCGTCTTTATCAAAAGAGTTCAGCGGTTCTGATGGCAATTACCTTAGCAGAAGGACCGGTTAGGAATCTAGGGATATTTTTGGCTATTCCCCCATTTATTCGAGATGGTGTGTACAATTTGATTTCTTCAGTACGTAAACAGATACAGCTAGGCCAAAGTAGTTGTCGGTTATTGACCCCTCAAGAGCGCCAAAGGTTTCTGTTACTATGAGTCAGTATTATAATTTTTACCTTACTTTGTTGCTGGCTTCTCAACTCCTACCCCCATTTACTTTCAAAGCCTTTCATCTCCATATTTAACCTTAGCCTGCGATAATTTTACCTGGAGGAGCAAGAAAGATTAGAAAGGTTATTTAGGGGCACTATAAATTAAATATAGCAATCCTAAATGATCTGTGAATAGAGATAGGGGTAAAATACTGATAATATCATAGGGAGTTATAGATAAATCAACTGTTTAAAACCTATTTAGAGATGCTATAGCAATTCTATTTCCCATGAGGGACAAAGGGATCCCCCTAAATCCCCCTTAAAAAGGGCAGGGCTGAAGAACAC
>NZ_JAAHIG010000416.1:0-7382 GCF_010692305.1 Moorena sp. SIO4G3
ACCGTGTTTAACCTGGCAACCACAAACTATGGAAGTAAGGGCACCCTGAATAACCCAAAAACAGCTATCTTACCGATGGGGGCACAGTTAAAGTTGCCACCCATTTATTTTTTTCGTTCTCTGAAGAGAATAATAATTTCTTGACTGGAGAAAATCAAGTCCTAGGGCGGCTAAATTCTTTAAGAATTATGAATGATGAAGGCTGAATTAAGTATAAAGTATGAATGCATAAAGGTGAATTAAGTAAGTGGGTTTAATTAATCCGTAAAATGGCGATTGACATTCAAAATGCTTAAAACCCCTTGAATACAGGCTTCCCGCTTCATTTTTGGAGTCTGAGTTTTAAGGTTTATTTATGCCCACCTCACCTACTTATTAAGAAGGATTAAGGATGAATTAATTATTATTGAAAATAAATAAGTTTTATTAATAATCAAGAAGTATTATTAAGGATGAAAGATTGATCAGTAGACCTCTTGTAAAAGTATTGTCTTGATGTAGCCCCTCCCCACTCGCGCTTTGCATCAAGACAATGTGTTTAAGTATAGCGTTTTTATTTGAGATGTAAACATAGCATTAATAGGAAAAGGGAAAAGGAAACAGGGAACAGGGAACAGCAGGAAAGAGCTCCGAAGAGTTTTTGATGTTATGATAAATCAGCAAGATTGTTCATGACCTATTTGTAAATGCTATAGCGGTTTTAAATTAGGTGAGGTACCAATTCTTCGGTTTTTAGGGAACAGGGAACAGGGAACAGGGAACAGGGAAGTCGGAAGTGGGAACAGGGAACAGGTCAAAAATCTTGTGTACCTCATTAGGTTATAAACCGCTATAGCGTTTCTCGCACTTATGAGGTACAGTCTTATTTCAGGATGATTCCCTGTCTTGATGCAATAGCGAGTGGGGGAAACTACGGCAGTTGCTCATGGGGGAGACCCCCTTTGGCGGCGCTGCCTCCCCAAGACCGTAATGGTGCGTTTGACCCGTAATTAAATTGCCCACGGGTCGCACCTCTGCATCGCTTACAACCCTCTTGACTATTGCTAGCATGCCTATTGCTAGCATGCCTATTGCCTCTTGCCTTAAAAGGATAAGCTTTGTCCTCATGACTATGAGAATTGCTATATATACCAACTTAATCGCAAACTAGTTCTTCCCTCTCCCCCCACTCCCTCACAAGGGTAGGTTTTTAACTTTGGGGCGAGTACGTACTTTCATTACGTAGAAACTTTTAAAAGTATGTATTAAAATATACAATAATTGTCGAAATAATTCTCCCCATCTCCCCATTTCCCGCTTCTCACGACTCCCGACTCCCGACTCCCGACTCCCGACTCCCGACTCCCGACCCTAATGTAAAAAAACCTACCCCTGTGAGGGGGTAGGCGTGGGTTAGTCTTGCATGCATGCCTCTTGCCTTGATCAACTATAGGCCTTGGGCAAAGGAGAAAAAACCAATGAGAATTTACCTCAAACACAACAAGACCAGAAGCCCATTAACTACATAAAATACCGCCACTATCTGGGTCTCTGACCAGCCAGAAAGTTCCAGATGATTGTGGAACGGTGACATTTTTAATAAACGTTTACCCACCCCATTGGCATCTTTGGTGGCTTTATAGTAACTAACTTGAGCTATCACTGATACGGCTTCTAGGAAGAAAATACCACTAATTATAAATAAACCCCAGAGGTTACCAGTCAAAAGTCCTACGGCTGCTAGTGCTCCTCCTAGGGCTAGAGAACCGGTATCCCCCATGAAGACTTTGGCGGGATTGCGGTTGTGGGCAATAAAACCCAGGCAACTGCCACTCATACAAGCACAGAAGACCATTAAACCAGGGGAGGTCGGAGCAATCAGGGCAGCTAGTCCTAAAAATGCGATCGCACAGGTTCCTGCTGCTAGTCCATCCACTCCATCGGTAAGATTAGTAGCATTACTTTCTGCTAATAGCACAAACATACCCACCGGCCAAAACAAGAATCCCAAGGGTAAGACGATCCCCAAGGGTAGGGTGATGTTAGTGATACTGGCTGGCTGGGTTTGTGATAACCATAGACAAAACAGTAAACTGACTACAATTTGTAAGGCCAGTTTCATTCTCGGGGACATCCCTTTATTGGAGCGGCGTTGGACTACTTGCCAATCGTCCACCCAGCCGATGAACATATAGCCAAGGGTGGCTAGGGATACCGCTAGGACTGGGATAAAATCCTGCTGCCGGAGGAATAATCCTGACCACACCAGGGCAATCACCACCCCTACCGGCACAAAAAATATGCCACCCATGGTGGGGGTACCCGCTTTGTGTAAATGGGATTGGGGACCCTCTTGACGGATAATCTGACCCATTTTGAGTGCTTGTAGAAAGGGGACTGCTCGATATCCAATCCCAGTAGTGATCAGAGCACAGATCAACAGGGGTATAGTGATGGAGTTACCTGCGATCAGGGACCGAGCTGCTGTCCCATCCAAAATTAATGCACCCAGAGTTAAGCCGATTGATAGAATATATAGGAGTTTAGTTCCCGTTAAGTTGAACAACTGCCCAGACAATCGTTTAGAATCTACCACAAGCCTCTTATTCCTTTTTTTCGAACACTCCTCACAAAGATACAATTCCCTGTATCTTTGTTCATATCCGTATAATTTACGGTTACGAGTCAAATCCTAACATCAAAGGTATGCGATCGCTCAGGGTAGGATTGATTTTTGGCAATTTACGAGATCATCAAGCCATGACCGGATCACAGTTGGGTAGGGTGCGTTAGGGGCGGAAAGCTTCTGATGTTTCGCTTTGTACCCAGCGTTGGTATACTCCGCCCCGTAACGCACCACCCAAGGGAGAGCCCTCATTTTCCGCCTCTTCGCCCCTTGTTGGGACAGCCCGCCTGGGAATTGAAACAGGCAAGATGCCTGGGAATTGAAACAGGCAAGATGCCTGGGAATTGAAACAGGCAAGATGCCTGGGAATTGAAACAGGCAAGATGCCTGGGAATTGAAACAGGCAAGATGCCTGGGAATTGAAACAGGCAAGATGCCTGTTCCACGCCTGATGCCTGTTCCACTGGGTTAACCATGGTGCAACTCCACTGTAATGATCACAGCTTTAATCGAAAAACAAACAATCTTGTTGTCGTTGGCTTAACCCGCTGGCAATAGCTTGCAACTGGTGTTTAGAGAAATTTCTCTCAAAGGTTGTGATCGGTCGTCTAGAGGTGTAGGAAAAAGTAATTGAGTATCGCTGTGATCCAGTAGGTGGTTTCAGACGATGGAAAATGCTGCGTGTGTCAGTAAAAATTACTGTGCCATAGGGTCCTGGGCAAGGGATCCAGGTAGCTTTAGGCGCAACCCTTGTCATGTCTTGATCCGAGACAAAACCAGAACTGTAATAATTGTAGTTCAGGGCTTCAGCTAATGATGAGGTTAAATGTCTGGGAATATATTCAAAAGGGCCACCATCTAACCCCACATCATTGAAGTAGATAATGATTTTCACCATGCGATAGTCTTCTGGATCTACGTGCCATTGCCTGACATGTACTGGTTTTCCATCCGCAATAGTCCTTTGAAGGGTTACAGCAGCTAATAATGCTGGAACACCAAGGTAATTTTCTACAATATCAAGCAATCGTTCCTTAAGTGCCCACTTAAAAAGTTGTGGGTAACTAATTAGCTCTTCGCGATAGGTTATACAAGACTCAAGTTTCGGTATAGGCAATGCCCGTAATTTTGGTAAGATATCCTCAGCACTATCTATCAGTTCCTTAGAGGAAATTTCTAACTCTTCTAAACAAGTAACAACCGTTCCTTGTTTGAAGAGAGAATTCAACAACGGTAAATCTACTGGCTCTAGGGCAGGTAGGGAGTTAGCATGATTTTCTAGTCTTTTTATATAGTCACCATAATACAGATGATCTAGCATCGGTATTCGCAAAGACTCTCTCTTAAGTTTTCCCGGTATACGTTTGAGTTTTTTTACTAAATAATTTTCATTCAATATCATAAAAATAGTTTTAGACAATCGATACTATAAGACCATCTATTTTCTAGGTTATAACTGATATAGTTACTTTTGCTAAAGCAATAGATAGCGTTTATCATAACTATTAGGTGCGCTTTCCGCATTAAGAATTAAATTCGCCACGGGTCGCACCTGAACTAGACAGGATGTTTTCCCTACTCCCTACTCCCTACTCCCTACTCCCTACTCCCTGTTCCCTTTGCTCTTAAAAAAACTCACGAAACTTTTCCATAAGCATCCAAAAGTTTAGGCGCTTGATGACGCCACTCCAGCATTTCTTCCATCCTGCGCCTACCTTCTGCACTCATTGTTTCTATGACTTCAGGAGAATTGAGAAGTTCCAGAATTTTCTCAGCAAACTCCAGCTCGTCATTAGGGGTAGCATAAACAGATGCATTGCCTGCAGAGTGTCTTCCCTCTCGGAGGTCAAACTGAACAATGGGTTTACCTAAGGCCATGTACTCCAAGATTTTATTCATAGTGCAGTTTTCGTTATAAGCGGATGTGGGAGAGGGTTCGACACATACATCGCAACTGGAAAGCCGCTCTAAAAGTGCTTCCCCGGTCTGAAATCCTGTGAATTCTACAAAATCAGTCAGGTCAAGCTGTTTAGATAAAGCCTTGAGGCTTTCAGCAGCAGGGCCACTGCCAATTAGCATGAAGTGAATATCTTGGCGCTTCTTTTCCTGCACAATGTAACGTATTGCCCTCAGAAGATAGTCAATGCCCTCCGGTTCCCCCATAACCCCCATATAACCGACCAGATAGTCACGACCTCTGCGGTAACTTGGGTTTGAGGGCATGATCCGAAACCGTTCCAGATCAGGAGCACTGCGCACTACAACTACTTGCTCTGGTTTCTTCCCCCCTCGGGTAAGGGCGACCTTGCGATGGGATTCATTAGTTGAAATCACCATGTCTGCCGTAGCATAAGTCAAGCGCTCAGCCCAGCGTAAACCATGATAGAAGATATCTTTTCGTCCATACTTGGCGATGTACATCTCCGGAGCCAGATCGTGGTGGTCGAAGATTACTTTTACGCCCCGGAACAATTTAAACCATCCCGCCACTAGAACCATTAAATCTGGCGGATTACAAATGTGAATGATGTCAAAACCTTGCTCTTGCCATACTTGACGAGCTAAGCGAAATTGCCAATTCACAGCCCAGCTGTATTCTCGAAGATAGCCAGTAACCGAGCTTTCTTCTGGTGGTAGGGGATGGCGATAAATATGAATCCCTTCCATGACTTCATAATCTTTATCAAACCCATTCCCTTTGGGACAAATTGTAGTAACTTGATAACCAGCTTTCTGTAAGCTAGTAGCTTCCATCCATACCCGTCGATCAAAGGGTACAGGTAAATTTTCGACAATTATTAATACTTTTGAAAATGAAGCCATTAAAATTGATATCCTTAATCAAATCAGTAAAAAAAATCACCAAATGTGACTTTAAGGATAGATGCATAAGTACAGCGGTTTGCAATTGATCAGATACAAATTATTAGGTTTTATGGAGCAGGGAGCAGGGAGCAGGGAGCAGGGAGAATAAAAGAGGGGAGAGAGAAGAGGGAAGAGTAAAAAATACTGTATACCTGATAGTTAGGCAAACCGCCGTATTTTAAACTATAGTTTTAGTTTTAATAAATTAAAATTTTTTTAAAAATTATATCGCTTGTAATAGTAATGATTTACACAGGTTTTTTTTACCTACTCCCTACTCCCTACTCCCTACTCCCTACTCCCTACTCCCTACTCCCTACTCCCTACTCCCTACTCCCTACTCCCTACTCCCTGCTCCCTAAAACCCAGAACTTTTTACCTCAACCAATTAATTTATATATATTTTTTCCACAACATTCTTAAATTCAAATTTAGTTGGTTGCGCCAAGGCCCTTGCACTCAACTGCTGTCGCAATTCTGAGTTTTCTGCCAGTTCTACTAAGGCATCACTAAGCTTCTGTATCACCCCTTCTTCCGTCAACCCATCGGTTTTTATCACCCGTCCACAGGTTTCATCCACCATCACCCCTGGTCCTCCTAAATCTAGACAAACTACTGGTAAGCCATGGGACAAAGCTTCTAGAATTACTAGCCCGCCGGAATCATGGAGACTGGGGAATAGAAAAACATCATGTTCTAGATAAGGTGAACTTAATTCTTTCTGCTCCATCCAAGGTATCCAGTCTACAGCATCCTTGATACCCAATTTCTCACTCAGTCTCTGCAGCCAAGTTTGCTCACTACCACGACCAATGACTGTAAAATGGGAATTGGGAATCTTTTGGTGCAACAGAGAAAAGGCTTTCAGCGCCAGATGTATCCCTTTCCAATGTAAAAAACGCCCTACAAAAAGAACCTTAAAAGTATCTTTATTGATGCAGTATTCTTCACTAATTTTAGGTATTTTTATGATATCATATATAGGAATATCAAAAACAACGTCAGACTTATACCTGTAAAATTTTGGGATAAGTGCCTGGGTAGGCTGCGAGCGACAATAGATTTTTGATGCTGTGATAAACGTTAAGTTCATCAGCGGGTCAAATTGAACAATAGTATTAGAAATATCGCGGATAAAATCAAATAACCAGCCCCTGACTGGGTAGCTTTTCCTGAGACACCAAGGTGCTTTTACTCCACCAGCTACCGGTCCGAAAATGAAAGGGATTCCTAAAAGACCCATGAAACTGGGGCGTCGAATTGTTGTATTAGTTACGTGATGAACCCGATCAAATACCACCTCCTGGGTTAATGATTTGGCGATTCGATAAGCATCCCATTGCCACCAGACACTCATCAATTGCCACAAGGGAACTGAGAGCAATATTAGGTGTCTGGTAATCAGAATTTTGAACAACCGAGATAACCAGGTAGGATGGTCGCAAAAGAAAAAATGTATGTTAGATATTGGATTTACCTGAAGTTCCTGCTCTACCGGAATCCGATTATGACTCCAGGTAATCACCCAGACTTCATGTCCCATTAGAGCCAGTTGTGTTGCCCAAGCCCAGCCGATTCCGTTTTCTGAACCGGTATGAGGTTGGCACTGATAGGCTGAAAGTAATACTTTCATTAGTCAACCTCCTGTATCCCAGACATCAGCAGATATTTGTATAACAGAGATCTTGAGAAACTCAATAGTGTGTTCATGGAGCTGTTGCTTGAGATTTGAGCACTGAGCCATAAATATTAAGCAGAGAACTGAGGTAGTTTTTGACATTGAGATGGGCAACGCTTGCTCTGGCGCTAGATCCTAAGGAGAGCCGTAACCCTTGATCATTAATTAGAGTCTGCATAGCCATAGATAGGTCTGGTATCTGTCCAGGCTTAACTAGCAAACCATTGTCACCAA
>NZ_JAAHIG010000417.1:0-7338 GCF_010692305.1 Moorena sp. SIO4G3
ATCTGTGTGATCCACTGCCCACCCTACATGAACTGAGATCTGGCACCGTTGTGGTTAATCCTACGGTGGGCAGTGCCTAGCAACGTGCAAAGCCCAGCTTGTGAATCTGTGTGATCCACTGCCCACCCTACATGAAGTTGCTGCCCAGAAGCAATCACCGTTGCTCAAGCCAAGGTTTCTGGACAATATCCCAACCCCATGGTAAATTGTTCGCAAAAAGCTTCTATGTCGCTCTGGTTTGGACTACCATGAGAAACCACAGCAACTTGGTAGCGACGCATGACCTCTACCGGTGACTGTCCGGTTTCCAGACTCCACAGAGCCATTTGCACACGAATGTCTGGGCTGTAGGGAATCCCCAACTCGTTCATATAAGCCCGAAAGTCTCCATGTTGTTGAGCGGTTAAGGGTGTGTCCATCTTAACCTTAACCACCCAGCCATCAATCCGATGAATCACCGTGGCAAATTTGATAGGTAGCTGGGGCGAGTCTTTTAGATACTCAACGACTCGCAGAGTTAGACTGGCATTAGCTAAAAAGTAAAGGTAATCCATAGAGAGGAGTTAGTTAGTAACCAACTGAGGCTTGATATCCTATGCTATATCTTTATTTTCGCAAGCCAGGATTGCTCACGGACAGGGGATATACCCCCGATCTTAGATAGGGGATATTCCCCAATTTAGAAATAACAGCATGACAGGGATTGACAAACAGACATCCAAGCACCAAATCGACCAATTAGTCTCAAGCTATGACTATGAACTACCCCAAGAGCAAATTGCCCAAACACCCTTGAGCGAGAGGGATGGTTCAAAACTGCTGGTGGTAGATTCACCAACTCACCATAGCCACCACATCTTTAGGGAATTACCTGAGCTATTGCAACCGGGTGACCTATTGATCCTCAATAACACCAGGGTTATCCCCGCTCGACTCTATGGGCGTAAATCAACTGGTGTGCCTGTGGAGATTTTGTTGTTAGAAGAGCGACTACATCAAGAACAACAGCAGGGACAACACCAGAGTTGGCTAGCTTTAGTCAAACCAGGTAGGCGTCTCAAGCCAGGAGCAGAGATTTGGTTTACTCCCTCATCCGACCTTGGGCTCAAGGATAGTACCGTATCAAAACACCTAACTACCCCCCTACCTCCCCTTAAAGCAACTGTTCTGGCAACAGATGAAGCGACCAGTGGGCGGATATTGCAGTTTGATTTCCCAGAGGGAGTATCCTGGGAAACCCTGTTGGAGTGGTATGGCCAGGTTCCTCTACCCCCCTATATCCAAGACTCTCAAGCTACCCCAGACCAGTATCAGACCATTTATGCTCAAAAGAATGGTGCTGTTGCTGCTCCCACCGCTGGACTCCATTTCACCAATCAGCTGATGGAAAACTGCCGCCAACGGGGAATTCGGCTAGGGTATATCACCCTACACGTGGGGGTTGGTACATTTCGACCTGTAGAAGTGGAGGATATTACCGAGCACGACATGCACGGAGAGTGGCTAGAAGTCCCCCAATCAACTGTGGAGCAAATTCAGGAAACTAGAGCAACCGGAGGTCGAGTGATTGCTGTAGGCACAACGGTAGTCCGTGCTCTAGAGGGAGCCGTTGTGGATGGGGAATTACAACCCTATTGTGGTAAGACTAACTTATTTATCTACCCAGGCTATCAATGGCAGGTAGTGGAGGGATTGATTACCAATTTCCACTTACCTCGGTCGAGTTTATTAATGTTAGTTAGCGCCATGGTAGGGAGGGAGCGGTTACTGACCTTGTATCAGGATGCGATCGCTCTTAGTTATCGCTTTTATTCCTTTGGTGATGCAATGTTAATTTTGCCAGAAGCAAAAGCAACTCCTTTACCAGATTTTTAGCAAAAAAGATAGATCCAAGCGCTGGGTTTTTTCCCGAGTTTCAACGATACCGTAGCTGTGGGCGTTAAATTTGAGTAGGTAATGCGATCGCTATGTCTAAAACCATGACCTCTGCTGTTGTGCCTAATACTCCTTATCTGCCAACTCAGTATGATCTTCCCTGTGATGACGGTATTCCGATGGAAACTGAACGACATAAACTCCAGATGCAATTGCTGATTGATCCGTTATTGCCTTGGTTGGCCCAGCGGGAGGATGGCTATGTGGGCGGTAATATGTTTCTTCATTTCAGTGAAGCACAACTTAAAAATCAAGACTTCCGGGGTCCAGATGTGTTTGTGGTGCTTGGAGTTCCCAAAGGCGAACGACTCAGTTGGGTAGTTTGGGAAGAAGGTAAAGCACCTGATGTGATCATTGAACTAATTTCTGACAGTACAGCCAAGACGGATAAAAGTACCAAAAAGCTAGTTTATCAAGACCAAGTCAGAGTACCGGAATATTTTTGGTACGACCCGTTTAATCCAGAAGATTGGGCGGGATTTAGCTTAGACAATGGAGTCTATCAACCTTTAAGTGAAGATGAACAGGAGCGACTAGTTAGCGAAATATTAAGGTTAGCCTTAGTGCGTTGGTCAGGCTTTTACAAGGATGTGGAGGCCACTTGGCTGCGTTGGGCTACCTTGGACGGAATTGTGCTACCTACTCCTGAAGAACAAGCGGCGATCGCTCAACAGCGGGCTGACAAACTCGCTGCTCGCTTACGAGCCATGGGAGTAAATCCAGAGGAAGTTTGAACAATAACAAGAGGCAAAGGGCAAGAGTCCTCACCCTGGTTGACTGACGGTGGTGGCCCTCCTCAACTCCGGTGAGCGTTCTTTATTCTTCTTGGGTCAGAAACACTCTCAGTCTGGCTCCCATACCTCTGACTCTTTTCCAGGGCAAAACTTTATAATTTGTAACATACCTCCTTTTTTCTGGCACGACCTACTTACATAGGTCGATTCTCAAGAAAATACCTATTTTCGGTCAAAATTTTAGTACCTCACTTGCATCCCACTGCTCCCCTTTGTGATCTACTGAAAGTTAAGTCCAGCCATATTTTCAAGTTGCCGACGTACTTCTTCAGGGCGTAACCAGCCATATCCAACAAAACCTAAATCTTCAAGCAAATACTGAAAATCTTGTTCTGTCCATGGCGAAATGCCAGTATTATTTTGAGGATGATTAACGATATATGAAGGATGTTGTTTCAAAAATGTTTCTAAATAAGGTCTAGCTCCCTCATCCCAATCAGTAAGCTCACGCTCTTCTAATTCCCAGTCTAAAAACCATAACTTTATTTCATCTCCCGCGACAGATACAGCCCAGCGACAGTCACCACTTAATGCAACTGATGTTACATCGCCTGTATGTCCTTCAAAAGTTGATAAACATTGTCCACTTTCTATATCCCAAAGCTTAACTGTTTGATCAGAACCACCAGATAGTGCAACTCGGCTGTCAAAACTAAGACAGACTGAGTTTACCGCTCCATCATGTCCATTTAAAAATGTATATTTAGATGTCTTTTGAATAAAAACACGGTCATTTTTGATAATCAACAATGGTAATTGGTATAAATCCATTTCTAGCAGAATAATAATGGTAAAAGCTACTATTTGTTTACCTCTATCTAAATCTCTAAGAATCAAATTTTTATCAGATTCGCTAGAGCTAGATAAAATGAAGCGATTATCACTACTCATACAGACTGAAAGGACTTTACCTGTATGTTCGGAGAAGGTATTTAGACAGTTTTCGACAGCAACACTCCATAGTTTGACAGTTCCATCATCGCTACCTGATACGCCTAGATGATTGTCACGACTCAAGCAAACTGAATTAACTGTACGAGTATGGCCATTCTCTCTTGAAAAAATTCTACACTTACTTTTTTCAATATCCCAAATCTTCACATCTGCTTGTTCTTCTAGACATATCCAGGAATTGCTAAGCAATTCCTGGATATGTCTAATGCCTGTACATTTTCAATATAAATGTTCAATATAGACACAAAAAAGTAGCAGTAGTGAAGGAATCCACTCAATAAATCGTTGATAACTGGGTAAATTGGGAAAGGCATCACCCCAGTAGTCAGCTACTTGCTCTAAATAATAGTATTTGAAGTTTCTATGATGATTAGAGTGAAAGCGATTAAAATTGTTAGTATTTTCGAGAGACATAAGCTTCTTTTTCGTTGTCGATTAGTCAGTCCATAACTAACTTATTTTTTTTTGCCATTGAAGTTTAAATTGTTGACAAAAATAATCGACATTGCAAAATAGATTATCTATAATAAGCATAGGGAAAGGTAGCTGAATGGCTTTATTTTTTTTAGGATATAACCTCTACCTTTTATTAGACAGAAATGACGTTATATTAACTAAATAAAAATGAATACTGATAGAAATTGGAACATAGGTCAAACCATCCTTAATCTTTATAAAGTAATTGATGTTCTTGGAGAAGGTGGATTCGGTAAAGTCGTTCGCGTCTTACACCAAGACTGGAATAAAGAATTAGCTGTAAAAATTCCCCGTCAAGAAACCATTGAAGCATTAGGGGGAGTCAAAAACTTTGAGCAAGAAGCCCAAACATGGGTCGATATGCAATTACATCCTCATACAGTCAGTTGTTACTATGTGCGTAATATTGAAAATAAACCAACAGTCTTTGCAGAATATATTGAAGGAGGAAGTCTTTATGACTGGATTTATGGAAAAAATGGTCAACCCCCTAAGCTTTATAATCCTAAACTTTATGATGTAGCAGATTCCCCCCAACTCAGTGATCAACCCGTTCATGAAATCATCCTAGAGAGAATTATCGATATAGCGATTCAATTTGCGTGGGGGTTGGATTATGCCCATGAAAAGGGATTGGTTCATAAAGATGTAAAACCTAGTAATGTGATGTTAATGCCTAAAGGTACTGTAAAAGTAACCGATTTTGGCTTAACCCAATCAACGGCACAAATAGGAGTAGGAAATAGAGATAATTTAGATAGTAGCGCAATAGTAACGGGAGTTGCTGGAACACCTGCCTATTTTTCTCCAGAACAAGTCAAAAAGGCTGAACTAGACCTTCGCAGCGATCTATTCAGTTGGGGGTTATCAGTGTTAGAAATGTTAAAAGGAGAAAGACGATGGAAATATGGAAATTGGGTGAGTGGCCATGATTTAGAATACTATGTGCAATCGGAAGCACGACTTCCGAGTTACTTAAAACAGTTATCGACATCAGATACTGCTCAAAAGTTATTCAATTTATTGAGAGACTGTTGTCAGGAAAATCCTAATCATCGTCCTGAGAATATGATGGTGGTAGCAGATAGGTTAGAAGCTATTTATAAGGATATAGCTGGCAAAAAATACCTTCGTAAGAAACCAAAATTAGCGGATTTAATTGCTGATGATTGTAATAATCGAGCTTTATCTAATTTGGAATTAGGAAAAAGTGGAAAGGCAATAAGTTTATGGCAAGAAGCTTTAAAAGCACAACCAGAACATCCAGAAGCGACTTATAATTATGGTTTATTTAGATGGAGAAAAGTAAAATTAGATAGCTATCGAGAAACATTAACTTGTATTTTTGCTCATCTAACAGAAGCCAAGCTATGTAAGTTTGCCCTATTAGTAATACAGAACTGTCCAGAAAGCATTAATGATGATGAGTTAGTTGAAAATTTAGAAGGGGTAATCAGTTCTAATTCAGATAATTGGATACCTAAATATTTATTAGCGCAGGTGCATTTAGAAAGGGATGATTGTGAAGCGGCGATTATGATTTTAGAAAGTATTAACGAAGAAGATCTCGCTCAATATAAAGTTAGAGAATTGTTAGATATAGCAGAAAAGCGAGAACCTGAATCTACAAGGTTTTTACAAACTTTTGAAGGACATCAAAGTTGGGTAGAATCGGTATGTTTTAGTAATGACGGTACATTTGCTCTGTCGGCAAGTGACGATTGTACTATCAAAAAATGGGATTTAAAAACAGATACAAAAAATAAATGCTTACATACTTTTAGAGGGCATACAGGTAAAGTTAGTTCAATATGCTTAAGTAAAGATGATCAAATAATTATATCTACTGGTTTTGATAAAACTATCAAGAAATGGAATGCAAATGGTGAGCTTTTAAGAGACAATTTTGTTGATAATTTACAAGATACATCCAATATAACTCCTTATCTATATTTATTAGATTTAGATGATAATAAATTGTACTACAGAACAAAATTTGTAATCATATTGTTAAAAAAAATAATACCTAGTATTTTAGTTAACCTAATGTTCTTAGTAGTTCAGTCGATATTCGTAAGTGGCACTTCGACTGGAGTTAAAACTTGGTACTCTTTCCAAGAGAAGGATGGAAATTTTTGGTCATTAAACATTAGCGAGGATGATAAATTGTTGGTTTCGGGGAGTTTAAGACTTTTCTTAAGTGGTCTCAAAATCTGGGATGTAAATCTTGAAACAAGTATAAAAATTTTGGAGAGAAAGAAAACTAACTTCGACCAAGATGAGGTAAACCGTATCATAATGTCAGTCTGTTTAAGTAAAGATAAAAAATTAGTTCTTTACAGTAGAAATGGCTTACGAAAGAACTTAGGAGTTTGGGATGTAGAAAATAATAGATTGTTACGTTTTTTAGAGGGACACAGATATAACGTAAATTCAGCTTGTCTAAGTCAGGACGATGATTTTGCTCTTTCAGGAAGTGATGATGATACTTTAAAATGGTGGGATATTAATAATGGGGTTTGTTTACGTACATTCATTGGACATCAAGATCATGTAAATTCAGTTTGTTTAAGTAAGAATAATAAATTTGCGCTCTCAGGTAGCCGAGATGGAACTTTAAAGTTGTGGGATATTGAAACAGGTCGTTGTTTGAGAACTCTTTCTGGTCACATAGATATAAATCATTCAATTTACACAAAAGAAATACTATCAACTGCTCTTAATAAAGACAATACTTTAGCTTTATCAGGAAGTCGAGATAAAACCTTAAAATTATGGCAAATAAATTATTCATCTCATACATATTCTGCCCCGTTCATTTTATCTCAAATACAAAAAACAGAAACTGTGCTTAAAGATGAAGAACTTTTTAAAACATATCTTTCACAAGCAAAACAAGCCTTAAATAAAAGAGATTATATTGATGCAATACAGCAAATTAAGTTAGCTCGTAAATTAGTCGGATATGAAAAGAATAAAGATGCTCAAAAACTTTGGGAGAGCTTGTATTGTAGATTGCCACGAAAAAACTTACAAAATGTTTGGCTGATAAATTCTTTACAACTTGAACAGCTAGAATCTTCATGGTTTATAAGATTAAAAGATTCTCGTTCTTCTTATAGTTCAGAAGGCTCAACATTAATTGATATAAGCGTTGATGATTCTAGTATTTTAGTTA
>NZ_JAAHIG010000418.1:0-7318 GCF_010692305.1 Moorena sp. SIO4G3
ATGCGATCAAGAGACTCTGGTACCCTCTGACGTTTCCCGAGTAGACCATCAGGACGGTGACTATAGCAATGGGTCAGTAGGTCACCGGGCTGCAAAAAAGGGAGTACTTTTTCTATGACTTGAGCTGGTTGAGGACGATGGGCTTCATCTACATCAAACAATTCCCCGATGTGTACATATAAAGGTAGATCAGCGAGGTCAGTTGCTTTCCTTGCTAACTCTAAAACTTGTGTTCCCCATCGAGATAAAGCCCCAGATTCTCCATGCACCTTGAAACCACGCACTAGATGGGGATACTCTGCTGCCAGGGAAACCAGAGCCTCAATATCTACCATGTCAGGGCCATAAAAGGCTGTTCTGGAGCAGTCCGGTGTGATCGTTCCGGTTAAGTTAATGGAAGGAAAACAGCGTACGTCTGTCTGGGCTTTTTCAATTACATAAGCTTTGAATCCTAAAAAAGTGGCAGCACCACAATCACCTTGGTCAACGACGGTAGTGACACCAGCATTGATGCCGACATCATCCGCCCCAAGACTATCACTAACGACCCATTCGTAAATGTGGGTGTGTAAATCGATCAGACCAGGACAGACAATTTTACCTGCAACTGAAACAGTCTTTTGAGCTGGGTGGAGAGGTAATTGAGGGGCAATAGCAGCAATTTTACCTTGATCGATCGCAACATCATAGATATCGTTGAGGTTTTGAGCAGGGTCAATGACATGTCCCCCTTGCAAAACTAAATCATACAGTTTGAGATTCTGATTCATAACAAATGTCTCACTAAATTTAGAGATAGATTGAACAATTAAGACTCCAGTTTGAGATTGGCTCTTACACTTTTGCTCTAACTAAGTTAAAATTGTCCCCAACATAGTTAGATAACTTCAGTCCATCGAATGGTGTCCGCAACAGCATGAAAGACAGACCAGTAGCACCAACAAAGTTGTCGAAGTTGTCACCTTTCTCAGTTTTTTCTACAGTTTCCTGACCTTGAAACAAGCGCTGAGTGCGATAACTAAAGTAGAAGTAGTTACCCAGCAGTTTCCAGACTGGTATGCGCTGCTGATAATTACTAGGGTAGAGTTGGGCATCTAACTGAGATAGTAGATACCAGGGACAGCTCATCAGCCGATGGTGAGCATTGTGATAGTTATGGTTGAGAAATATCAGTAGGTCGAGCCAGCGTCGCGAGCAGGTGATAGTATAAGTATTCACTTCCTCATGCTCTTGGCTATATTTGGGTATCTTGCTATTGATGGAAAAAACAGGAAAAGTATGCTGAAAACACTCTAGGAATTGGGTTATGTTCAGAAAGCAAAGATAGGCAATGAAGTACAATAGCACTGCATGAGGTGCATAGACTGCTAAAGAGGCAAATAGAGCCCCTCGCAGCAGTAAGAGGGAAGCGTTGCGAACACGCTCATCTCGTCGGCTGTGACCGAGGAAGGGAGAAATGGCGATCATCCAGCGTAAGATTAGATTCATGGCGGGGAAATACAGCAATTCTAGGCATAGGATTAACTTTCTGATCGGCGGTGGTAGAGATTGCAGGAAATCGGTGAGAGTTCGGGGTGAAAAGGGAGACAGATCTACCTTATGTACATGATGAGCTATATGGTGGTGAGCCAAATCGCGGTAGCGACTGTAGCAAGAGCCCGTCAAGAAGAGCATCATTTCACCCAAGACTACATTTAAAGCAGGACGGGCAAAAATGTTGTGGTGGAAGCATTCGTGGGCAAAGTAAGCAGACCACATCAGGGTGTGTACTAGTAAAATTGTTCCCAGCAAATTCAACCACCAAGTATCGGTCGTGATGCAGAAGATGGAAAATCCATAACCACCGAATATGTACGCTATGGCTAAACCATTGAGCCAGTAGTTGCGGTGATGGGCGTAGAATTTAAAGTCATGGGAAACGATAGCGGCTGTTTTTTGGTTAGTTTGAGGAGTTGTAACCATATTGATTTACCTTGATTGCCGAAAAATGACCTTGCTTTTAAACAAAGGTGAATAAAGAACTGGGATTCGATAGCACATCTTGACCAATGGGAGAGATCCCATCAACAATCGCAATCAATTCATCTGTAGAATCGAAATTACCATTACCATTAGAATCCAGGGAAATAGCTAGTTGACTAACATCACCATCAAAATCATTAGTGGGATTAGTGAAAGGTGATGCTCCGAAGACATAATCATCAAGCTCTCCTACCAATTGAATCCTATCTGGCCCACTACTTGCTCGTGCTGTTCCAAAGTCAGTGATGAAGGCATAGTCTTGTGTACCCTGGTTATCGTAAAGTATCTCATCTTGAGAAAGACCATTAGCCGGATCTGGTGCTAACCCAAGTACGAAGGTATCTTGACTAGATATGCTACCTTGCAAAGTATCAATTTCTCCTGCTCCAGAGTTAACACCGATAGCACCACCAATTAATGTATCTAGACCCTGATTCAGAAAAGAATCGATGCTGTTACCACCAGCCAGAAAGTCATTACCAGTGCCTCCTACCAGGTAATCATTCAACGGTACATTATTACCAGAGGAAGAAAATTGACGGTCGCCAAAGAGAGAATCATTACCCGTTCCACCGTCAAGGGTATCATTTCCTGCCCCACCTTCAAGGAAATCATTCCCACTGAGACCCACTACTCGATCATTGTCGTTACCGCCATTGAGGGAGTCATCACCACCCCCCCCAGAGAGGAAGTCATCACCATCGAAACCACTAACACTGTCATTACCACGGCCACCACGAAGTGTGTCATTGCCGCTACCGCCAAAAATATCATCATTACCAGACCCGCCGCGAATCGTGTCACTGCCTCTCCCACCAGTTAGTTGGTCATCACCACCATTGCCTTCAATCAAATCATTGTCATCACCACCAGTGACAGTATCATTGCCGCTCCCACCAGTGACAGTATCATTACCTGACTCAGCAAGGATCAAGTCATTGCCACCTTGAGTAGCATCAATAGTGTCATCGCCTCCGAAGGAAACTATAGTATCGTTTGCAGGGGTACCGACGAGTGAATTATTCAATTCTGTACCTTGAATTAAAGCCATAGTCTTTTCTCCTTTCAAATTACAAAGATTGAGATTGGCAATTTGCCCTCCCCCATTGCCGTGTTCCCTTTCTCTCACCGAGATTTCAGTGAGAGTCTTCCATCGTAGTTAAGCTTTTAGGCAGTTAACAGTTGACTAAAAACAGTTCCTTCTTCCTTGTGCCTTTGGTCTTGTGTCTTCTACCTTGTAAGTAGGTCAACCTAATTAAACCTGTCTTGAAAATAGGGTGTTGGGTGTTGGGTGTTGGGAAACTATTTTCGATATTTTCAGTTTAATTAAGTGGAACTGCTAAGGGTGTCAGTATCAAGGTGACATTGATTCTGCTTGGCAGCTCCTGTTAGGGATAAAGCGATCGCTTTATCCCTAACAATATCAGTCACAAACCCTAAACGAAAGTGAAGAAAACCTCCGGAGTTAGTAGCACAGTAAACTCAAGGGAAGAAACATTATCAACAATTGCAATCAATTCATCTGTAGAATCGAAATTACCATTACCATTAGAGTCCAGGGAAATAGCTAGTTGACTAGTATTACCATCGATATCATTGGTGGGATTAGTGAAAGGAGATGCCCCTAAGACATAATCATCAAGCTCTCCTACCAATTGAATTGTATCTGGACCCCGACTATCTCCTTGTCTTCCAAATTCAGTGATCAAAGCATAGTCTTGTAGGCCTCCGTTATCGTAAAGTATCTCATCTTGAGGGAGACCATTGGCCGGGTCTGCTGCTAACCCAAGTACAAAAGTATCTTGACTGGATAGACCACCTTGCAAAGTGTCAATTTCTCCTGAGCCAGAGTTAACACCAATAGCACCACCGATTAATGTATCTTGACCCCGAGGAAAGCTTCGATTACCAGACAGAAAATCATTACCAGTGCCACCTACAATGTAATTATTAGACGGTACACCAGCGTCAGCGGTAAAAGATTGAAAGTTGCCAAAGAGTGAATCATTACCCGTTCCACCGTCAAGGGTATCATTGCCTCCACCACCTTCAATGAAATCATCACCAGTGCTACCCCCAAAGAGTGAATCATTACCATTGTCACCAAGGATGGTATCATTACCTGCACCGCCACGAATGGTGTCATCGCCATCAAAACCCCTCAAGCTATCTTGATCTTGTCCTCCATTGATAAAGTCATTGCCATCAGCGCCAGAGATAGTGTCATTACCTGGAGCGCCCAGCAGGGTATTATTCCCATTACCAAGAACAAATATGCTGTCATTACCATTACCACCATTGATCGAGTTGTTATCCTCACCACCCTCGATTCTGTCATTGCCATCACCGCCATTGATCGAGTCATTGCCTGCATCACCACGGAGGGTTTCATCACCGCTCCCGCCAATAATAGTGTCATCACCACCTTCAGCCACGACAAATGTAAAACCTTCAGTTGATGATTCAAGATCAATTAATTCGCTTTCGTCTGTACCTAGAAAAAATCGCATGTGAGTGTCTCCTTAAAATTGCAAAAATGTTAATTGTCTGTACTTCTCAGCTAGCTCATGACAGGGAATTAATCCCTTGACCAAGCCATTGCAAATGTTGAGGCAAACGTTAAACCAAATTAATAAAGCTTCCCATAAGTTGCATTAATAACTATTAGTTTTTAGTTATGGGAAGCTACAGTTAGTAGTAATCCCTTTTATAGCCATCCTATTTGAACCGTGAACAGTGACAGTTTTTAATCAAAACTTAGCACTCAAAACTCAGTACTATTTTCTTGAGGAAGTGTTGTTCACAAATGGTTTAGGATTTAGGTAGGATTGCTATAGCAGCGGAATTAATACAGTGGAATTAATACTAGGAGAAAAAGGTGAATTGGGTCGAACTACTCAGAGCCAGACCGGTGACATCCGCCACAACACCGATCAGTTCACCAGCTTGACCAGAATTATTCTGATGGATTAAAGTATCCGTTGATGAGTCCCCTGCACCAGCAAAGCTTTGCTCGACCAAAACATAGTCACTGGCACTGCCCAAGAGACCGATAGTATCTTCTGCAACACTGAAGTCAGTAATCAAAGCGTAGTCACTGTTGCCAGACGCTGTATAGAATACTCCTTCAGGGAGACGGATGTCATCGAGAAGTCGTTCGGGAATCCCCAAGTTAAACCGGTCTGCTCCTGACCCACCAGTTAGAGTATCAATTTCGCCGCCGCCAAAAGCCAAGCTAGTGTTACCTATGACATAGCCAGCTCCTGCTAGGGTATCATTGCCATCATTGCCATTGAGCTGGTCGTTGCCCCGATTGCCAAAGAGTTCGTCATTGGCGCGACCACCATTGAGCTGGTCATTGCCCTCGCCGCCAAAGATATCATCTCGACCGCCACCACCATTGAGGGTGTCATTGCCTTCGTTGCCAAAGATATCGTCCCGACCTCTTCGGCCTTCGACTAGATCATTACCGCCTTCACCACGGATGAAATCATGACCGTCCAAGCCATCAATCTGATCAGCCTCAGCAGTTCCAATGAGGGTATTGTCCTCTGCTGTACCTGTGATTTGTGACATTGAAATTTCTCCTTAATTTGTGAGTTGATAGTCTGATGTTGAACTTTGGACAACAAGCCGTAAATCCTAGTGATATACATCAGCAAAGTGTGAACAGTCAGCGGTTTCAGCGCAATAGCTGCATGTCGCTAAACGTTCTATAGTTTCAGAATAGTGGGAATACAACAACAGAATGTCTCAGTTTTTGTCTCAGTTTTTTGTCTCAGTTTTTTGTCTCAGTTTTGTCTCAGTTTTGTCTAGTTTCAGGGGGTGACTGTCAGTTCACGGCAACTTTCGTGTTCTTGCAAAGGCTTCGATCATCTTCTTAGATCATGTCAGGATAATTACCCTGTCTTGATGCAGTCGCTCATGGGGGAAACCACGGCAGTCGCTCATGGGGGGAACCCCCAAGACCGCGCTGCCTCCCCAAGACCGCGCTGCATCGCTTAATAAAAACCTCCCCCATCTCCCCATATTCCCCTCCTGGGAGCAGGGCTGTTTCTTGCGTCGGACTAAATAAAATTTCACCGGTAGAGAGGTGGGGAGATCTCACAGGGGTAGGTTTTTTACATTTGGGTAAAACATGGGACGACCGAGAGGGAGAGGAAAAGGAAAACAACGAAGAAGCGATGCAGCGCTTTCTTATCCCCCACACCCCACACCCCACACCCCACACCCCACACCCCACACCTGACGTCAAAGTAAAAAACCTACCCTTATGAGCCCCGCCCCCGCCCCTTAATTATTAGGTATTCAACCAGACTTGATATAAGCATATGCGCTACGCCCAAGCTACTTGAGGTGCTTATGGGCTATGGGCACGCTACTTGAGGTTCTATTGGCCTTTGGCCAACGGCTGAATGCTTAAGAGGATATCTCCCAAGTTTTTTGATACTGAATTTTGCCCCCCTAGCCCCCCAATTCTGGGGGGAACAAGAATCTATTTGCTGGTAAAAGTCCCCCAAGCGAGGGATTGCTCGCTTGGGGGACCAACGGGGGCTTAGGTGTAGCAAATTAGACTTCTCAGACAACCTCTAAGATTGAATTGCTTTTGTTCCCCAATATGTCGATACCGTTTGCTCCCGGCGTGACCTGCATAGACTAGGGTTTGATCAGGTAGGGTAATGGGTAATGGTTCGGGAGTAATCACAATTACCAATTACCAATTACCAATTACCAATGTCCCTAAAAAGATTGCTGCATCGCTTTGAGTTGCTCTAGCTTTTGATGTTGTTGCTCTATTTGCAGTGACAGGGAATCACACACTAGCTCACATAGCTCAAATATAAAGGGATTAGCTATTTGGTAAAAGACATTGATTCCTTGTTGATTGCGAGTGACAATCCCTGCTTTAGCTAGGATTTTTAAATGCTTGGATACATTGGCTTGACCTAAGCCTGTTTCTTCGATAATTTGACTAACATTTTTGGAGCCGGACTTCAGACAACAGATAATCTGCAACCGACTTACTTCAGATAAGACTTTAAAGAAATCAGCGATCAGAGTCAAGGAAGTAGGGGATAACTGGGATATCTCACAGTCTGGAGGTTGCTCAGTCCTCAGAGAGGATTTTGGCAAAGAACTTTTAAGCATAATAGATTGGCTGACAGTGGTAATCAGGGCTACGCTTTATCTATTATATTATTATACGGTAGTCTTAGGGAGTAGGGAGTAGGGAGTAGGGAGTAGGGAGTAGGGAGTAGGGAATAGGGAGTAGGGAGTAGGGAATAGGGAGTAGGGA
>NZ_JAAHIG010000419.1:0-7313 GCF_010692305.1 Moorena sp. SIO4G3
TGTCACCAGCAAATCCACTGGAGCAAGTCGAAAGACTAGGATATCTAGGAGCCGTATGAGGCGAAAGCTTCACGTACGGTTCTGAAGGAGAGGTGCTCCCCTTAATAGGGGACATCGACTCTAACAGAATCCCCGCGTCTTTAGACCGGGGAGTGTCAAAAACTGGGGCACCGGCTCAAGAATTTCTTTACATCACTGATACCATTCCCAATCAGCCTGACCCTCCTGGTAGTTTTGCTGATAATGGTTTAGTATAATTACTAGCGCTAGATAATACCGGGACATTACTGGCTCTAGAGCGTTCTTTTGCCGTTGGTGTCGGTAATAATCTCAGGCTATATGAAGTCCAGCTCCAAGGCGCTACAGATATCAGTGATGTTGATAACCTCTTGAGTGACCCCACTGACCCAGATAGTAAACTGTTAGAGGTTGAGCAAGTCGCTGAGAAACGGTTACTGTTGGATTTCGATGACTTAGCCATTCGTCTGGACAATAGTGAAGCGATCGCATTTGGTCCAACCTTACCTGATGGCAGACAATCCCTAATTGTTGCTAGCGATAACAATTTCAATGACAGCCAGATTACCCAATTCCTAGCATTTGGGCTAGACCTCGATACTATTCAATCCCCGACAGCTATAGTAGACACCACCGCCGAGATTAACGGTACTCAAGGGGCTGACCAGTTGATTGGAACTATTGATGCTGATCTGATCAATGGCTTTGATGGAAATGATACCATTGCTGGGGGATTGGGCAATGATGTCCTATTTGGTGGCAATGGTGATGATATCCTGCGCGGAGATAAAAACAGCAAGTCCGTAGGTGGTAAGGCTGGTGGGGATGATATTATCTACGGTGGTTCAGGAAGCGATCGCATTGGCGGGAAATCTGGTAATGACTTCCTCTATGGTGGCCGAGGAGATGATCAACTCTGGGGTGATGCTGGGGATGATTTATTAACTGGTGGTCTGGGTAATGATACTCTGACTGGAGATAACTTTTCTAATGGTAGTGGCAGTGATACCTTTGTCCTAGAGATTGGGCAAGGTACTGACACCATTACAGACTTCGAGCTGGGCACTGACTTCATTGGTTTAGGCAATGGTTTGAGCTTTGGTGATGTATCTATCACCTCCGATAGTAATAATTCTCTAATCAATGTTGGAGATGAAACCCTAGCAGTAGTGTTAGGAATAACAAGCCTTACTGAAAGCGATTTCATTATCTTATAGCAATTGTAAAATTAGGGAGTAGGGGAGATTTGTATTAAGGGTAATTATCGAGAAATTATCATAATTACCTCTCCTGACCCCTAGTGGTAATTCAAAATTCAAACTTCAAACTTCAAAATAAAGAAAATCAGAAATTTTGAATTAATTAATTCTGGGTACCAGCCCCCCGGGTAATTAAAAATTAAAAATTAAAAATTAAAAATATAGAATTGTCCGAATCATTTTGAATTAATAATTTTGAACTTTGAATTGGAGCGCGTTAAGCAGCGTGACCTACGGCGCGACTTGACTTACCTGTTCCCTGCTCCCTTATAAAACTAGTGACTGAATCATAGACAACGTGGAATAGCTAGAATTTATTTTTAAACAATCATCATCATAATAATTATAAATTTAAATTAATATGAATCAAATAGTCTGAATTTATCCTCCTAAATTTTAGAGGGTTTAATTGAAGGTTAATATCTTAGGATTAGGATAGTGCATCTCAGTGTATTATGCAAAGCGCGAGTGCGGGAAACTTCCGGTTTCCTTGCTGCATCGTTTTCAGGTGCGACCCGTGGTGAATTTAATTCTTAATCGGAATTAGTAAGGG
Source organism: Moorena sp. SIO4G3 (assembly GCF_010692305.1). Lineage (NCBI taxonomy): Bacteria > Bacillati > Cyanobacteriota > Cyanophyceae > Coleofasciculales > Coleofasciculaceae > Moorena > Moorena sp. SIO4G3. The sequence continues at coordinate 1,831 of NZ_JAAHIG010000419.1, forward strand.
GAGGAGGTAGTGTGAAGAGCTTCGCCCCAGAGGGTAAGACCCTACACCTACCCGATTGTGAATTCAAGCCTAAATCGGTAGCTACTCATGTAAATTTAAAATAAACCTGAGGTAACAAACAGGCCAAATTCTGTAAGATTCTGTAAAGGTTACTAGAGCAGACTCTTTTATAGTATAGTTTTATTTAAACCCAAAAAGCTATTGAGTCAAGTAACCTATGGCTCAAATAGTCTGACCGATAGGATCGACTTAGAGGTTAAAGCTACCCACATACCTTTGGTCATTTATGAAAACGGTGCTTAGCCAGCGGGCATCTATAGCCCAGTTGCTTAGATCAAAGACAAATGATTTGGATTTAGTTTGCTAATCGGAGAGTATCAAATCCAAGACAGTAAAATTCAATAAAACCTTAAGTCGCTGTTGCTGAACTAGTGATTTCAATGACATCAGCGATGCAGCGCGGTCTTGGGGAGGCAGTGCGGTCTTGGGGGTTCCCCCCATGAGCAACTGCCGTGGTTTCCCCGACTCGCTATTGCATCAAGACAGGAAAAGGGTAAAATCTACTTGATAATGAATCTAACATCGGCTTAGGTAGACTCCCTTGAACTCCATACAAAGGTTATGGGTAACTAGATAAATAAAGTCCGTCTTGATGTGGCTGGATTATCAAGTTAAATCCTAATACCTAGATGGAGTCAAGGTAATAACTATGATCATGCTAGTCATCAGGCTAGTATGAGTGGGTAATTCCATTAGCTGTTTTTTTTTGAATTGGTTCAGACTCAATGGAAGGTTCATTGTTCCGTTCGCGAACGAAGAGCAAATTGAGCAAATAGCTTAGCCGATAACCTTCACGCACAGCACAGATTGCTTGGTTTTATCTTGCTGTTATCTTGTTATTATCATGATTTGCGTTATTCAGCCATCGCCACACTATCTCAAGGTTAAGCGATGCAGCGCGGTCTTGGGGAGGCAGCGCGGTCTTGGGGGTCTCCCCCATGAGCGACTGCCGTGGTTCCCCCCACTCGCGCTTTGCATCAAGACAGGTTAATTATTAACACTAGCTGTAGAGTAAAGACACAACCCCTCACTAAGTAGGTAGGTAGAAAATAAACGTAATAGGCTGACGTTTAACTGTTGATTGTAAACAGTTAAACTTAAGTAAATTTACTAAAAACAAACGTTATAATTAACGATAATAAACTACCTATTTTTTTATAAAAAGCCCTAATAATTAAGGGAGCATAAATCAGCTTAATTCTTTGGTATCAACGAAAAGTTAGGCATTTTGCTAAGGGTTGTAAGTACATAATTATTGCTATAAAACTTTCAATAAGTTGATAGCTAATAACTGATATAGGTACTCGCCATCTACTACCTAGGAGAAATTTGTGGCAGATATATTAGAGAAAATTGGCAGCTTTTCTAGTGAGATGGGGGCTGAAATTACCGCCTACGACCCCATATCTCAAGAGTTATTTGTAGTATCTGGTGGAACTGAGGTGCAAGTGCTAGACCTCAGTGATCCCACCAATCCAACTGAGGTAATACCACCCATTGATTTGGCTTCTTTGATACCTGACATTGATGGAGCAAATAGCGTAGCCTATAGCAATGGTTTACTGGCGCTAGCGTTAGAAGCTAGCACCTCTACTGATCCAGGTAAGGTAGCAATTATAGATATTGCTGCGTTTCGGAACAATCCGGCTGACCCCAATGCCCTGAAGGTAGTGCAAGCGGGGCCCCTACCCGATATGCTCACCTTTACCCCTGATGGCACCAAAATACTGGTTGCTAATGAAGGAGTAGCGGATGATGGCATTGATCCTGAAGGATCGATCAGTATTATTGATGTGTCGAGTGGGATAGCAACTCTAACCCAAGACAATGTCGCCACAGCAGACTTCAGCGCCTTCAATGGTCGTGAAGCGGAATTCCGGGCAAAGGGTGTACGTATTTTCCCAGACAAGACTGTTGCTCAGGATGTGGAACCAGAGTTCATTGCTGTCTCAAGCGATGGTACTACAGCCTTTGTCAACCTCCAGGAAAACAATGCCTTTGGGGTGGTAGACCTGGAGTCGGCTACAGTGGTTGATATCCTGCCTTTGGGTGTGAAAGACCACAGCCAAGGTCAGCCCAGCCTAGAGCTATTTGAGTTTAATGACTTGCCTGTACTTGGTACTACCGAAGGGGGTCAGGAGATTAAACTGGGCGGACTGTCTGGCTTATTCTACGAAGGGACAGATCCAGCAACTGGCAACTTGAAGTTTGTCACGGTTCCAGACCGGGGACCTCATGGCGAACCTACTGATGTGGATGGGGATGGGAGTAAAGAACGACCCTTTGCCTTACCAGATTACCAAGCTCGCGTGATCCGCTTTGAGTTAAATCCCAGCTCTGGGGAGATCGGCATTACCGAAAGCATTTTCTTGACCCGTCAAGATAGCACCACACCAATCACAGGACTACCCAATATTGCAGGGGTGGATGAAGAACCAGTAGACTTATCTGGCAATTTGCTGCCCTTAGATGAGTTTGGTGCTGACCTGGAAGGGTTAGTAATCGCTGCTGATGGCACCTTCTGGATGGTGGATGAGTACCGTCCAGCTATCTACCACTTTGATACCAATGGTGTCTTGATTGACCGCTTTGTTGCCCAAGGAACAGCTGCCTTGGCTGGTGCAGCAGCGGGAACCTTTGGCACTGAGTCCTTACCTGAGGAGTACGCCAATCGCCGCCTTAACCGTGGCTTTGAGGCCGTAGCTCTGGATCGAGATCAGAATATCCTCTACGCCTTTATTCAAACTCCTTTACAGAATCCAGACCCTGCTACCTCTGATAGCTCGGATGTGATTCGCATTCTCGGAATTGATACTACCACAGGTAATGCTGTTGCCGAGTATGTTTACTTGCTCGAAGACCCTGCTTTACGTAGTGGGGGACGAGTAGATAAGATTGGTGATGCGGTATACGCTGAGGATGGGAAATTATTTGTCATTGAGCGAGATTCGGCAGTTGGTGATACAGCAAAGAAGTTTATCTTCCAAATAGACCTTACAAAAGCCACTAATTTGCTTGCTCCCGATGCGCCTAAACTACCCACTGACTCTACTCTGGAGCAGCTGAGTGCGGATGACCTAGATGCTCTTGGAATTCAGGCGGTCAATAAGATTAAAGTAACAAACCTGCCTTCCATTGGGTATCTTGCTGGTGATAAACCAGAAGGTCTAGCGCTACTGGATGATGGCAAACTGGCTGTACTCAATGACAATGACTTTGGAGTACTCGATCAGCAGATTCCGGTGGATGGCTCGGTTCCTCTGAACCCCAATCCCACTCCTGTGGTCTTAGGTCTGATCGACCTGGGTCAGAACAATGCCCTGGATGCCAGTAATGAGGATAATGGCATCAACATCCAAAATTGGCCCGTTTTCGGTCTATACCAACCGGATGGGATCGCATCCTTTGAGGCAAACGGTCAAACCTACTACGTCACTGCCAATGAAGGGGATATCAGGGATGAAGAGGAACGGATTGCAAACTTGACCCTCGACCCAGAGGCCTTTCCCGATGCTGAAACCCTACAACCAGAGTCTCAACTGGGTCGTTTGAGAATATCTACCATTGATGGGGATTTGGATAATGATGGTGATTACGACCAGCTATTCTCCTACGGTGGGCGCTCCTTATCAATTTGGGATCAGTTTGGCAACCTAGTGTTTGATAGTGGTGATGACTTTGAACGAATTACAGCTCAGCAAGTTCCTGAACTATTTAATTCTAGCGGCACTCCTGATACTTTTGACGACCGCAGTGACAATCAAGGACCAGAACCGGAAGGAATTGTCACCGGGGTCATTAATGATCGCACTTACACTTTTATCGGCCTCGAACGAATAGGTGGCGTGATTGTCTACGATGTCACTAATCCCACGGCTCCTGAATTTGTCCAATATCTGCCCAATGATAATGGTGGCAATCCAGATGATCCAGTAGACCGTGAGCCTGAGGGGCTAACATTTATTCCTGTAGAAGACAGCCCCAATGGTGAACCCCTGCTGGTAGTGGCTCAAGAAGACAGTAAAACCATTACTGTCTTTTCAGTTAACCCCGGTCCGGGAACCCCATCAGATGATGAACTAGTTGGCACCGAAGCTGATGAGACAATCATTGCTGGAGCTGGAAATGATCTAGTTGCTGGTGGTAATGGTAATGATACTATCTTTGGGGGTAATGGAGATGATATATTACGAGGTGACTTCAACAGCCGTTCCTCTAACAATACCCTTGGAGGGGATGATGTAATTTACGGGGGTGCTGGAAGCGATCGCATTGGTGGAAAAGCCGGTCATGATTCCCTGTTTGGTCAGAAGGGTGATGATCAAATTTGGGGTGATGCTGGGGATGACCTACTGCGGGGTGGTCTTGGCAATGATACCCTATTTGGTGATAATGGCTCTGGTGGTGATGGTAGTGATACCTTCATCTTAGCCGCTGGTGAAGGAACTGATACAATTGTGGATTTCCAAGTCAGTGAAGACTTGATCGGTTTAGTAGACGGGTTAACCTTTGGTCAGTTATCTGTTACTCAGGAAGGCAACAACGCTGTGATTAGCTTCGGTGATGAAACCTTGGCAATCCTGAATCATGTCCAGGCTGAAACCCTGATCGATAATGCTGCTAAGACTTTTGTATTGGTTGGTTAAGGTAGAGCAGTTGAAGGTGTAAGGTTTAATGTTGAATGTTTAATGTTGAATGTTTAATGTTGAAGGCTTAATGTTGAAGGCTTAATGTTGAAGGTTGTTCGCCCCGTATTCGGTGTAGGGTAGGTTGGTAGGTTGTCTCTCAGAATGCCGAATGTAGAATTCTACATTCTACATTCGGCGTTGCACAATAACGGGATGATGTACCTATTTACCGAAGTTTGAACTGTAGACTATAAGCCACTTTCAGTTATGTGCAAAAAATGGTATCATCCCAAAAATGTGCAACCCCCTAAATTCGCGCATTCTAAATTCTAAATTCTAAAATGTTGTTCGCCTTTGGCGTTCGGTGAAGGGTAGGTTTAAAGTTTAAAGTTTAATGTTGACGGTTGACAGGTTACTGTTAACCGTCAATTTTCCTTGAAAGGCTTAGTAATGTAGTGATTCTAGCGGTTGACTACCCATGATTGATTTCACAGTTGCTATCTGTACCTATAACGGCGAAACTCGTCTACCTCAGGTTTTAAAACGATTACTGTATCAAATTAAAACCGACCATTTTGCCTGGGAAATTCTGATTATTGACAATAACAGCACTGATAATACCAGCAAAATTGTTGAGGAGTATCAATCCCATCCAGGAGCTTATCCTATTCGATATTACTTTGAACCAAAACAGGGGATAGCATTTGCTCGACGCCGTGCTATCCAGGAGTCTAAAGGTGAGTATGTTGGTTTTTTAGATGATGATAATCTACCTACTTCTGATTGGGTTAGTGA
>NZ_JAAHIG010000042.1:0-44459 GCF_010692305.1 Moorena sp. SIO4G3
TCCTATTCCCTGTTCCCTAAAACCCAATTTGTAGGTTACCTAATTGAAAATTGCTATAGCAATCATTTAGGATTGCTATAGAAAAAAAACCTTAGCCATCAGCTAAATCGGGAAACACTTCTCGGACTGCTGGATGAACCAACTGGTGATTCTGGACATTAACGCCCTTGGCTAAAGCGGGATTATTTTCCAGAGCGCTCAACCCCTGATTGGCCAGACTTAGTACGTAGGGGAAAGTACTATTGTTGAGAGCCACAGTTGATGTGCAGGGAACAGCTCCAGGCATATTAGGCACCCCATAGTGAACCACACCCTCCTCGATATAAATGGGATTGGTATGGGATGTGGGTCGTAATGTTTCAATACAGCCGCCCTGATCCACAGCAACATCTACAATCACCGAGCCAGTAAGCATTTGTTTGACCAGAGAGCCGGGCACTAAAATGGGAGCGCGACGACCAGGGACTAACACTGCCCCAATCAGGAGGTCAGCATCAGTAACAGCCGCTTCAATTTCTGCTGAATTGCTGTAGAGGAGTTCCACTCTTGAGCCAAAGATGCTTTCTAAATGAATCAAGCGTTGAACATTAATATCAAAAATCTGTACTCTCGCTCCCATCCCCACAGCTATTTTCGCCGCTTCTGTACCGACAACTCCGCCACCAAGAATTACCACCTTACCTGGTCTGACTCCGGGAATACCCCCCAACAGCACCCCTCTTCCTCCCTGCTGACGCTCCAGAAATCTGGCTCCAAATTGCACAGAAAGACGACCAGCAATGATGCTCATGGGGGTTAGCAGCGGTAAGCTGTGGTCTGGGAGTTCTACGGTTTCATATGCGATCGCATTCACCCCCGATTGCAGCAACTGCTCGGTTAAAGCACGGTCAGCAGCTAAGTGTAGATAAGTAAACAACAGCTGTCCTTTTTGAAGCAAGGGATACTCTGGCGCTAGGGGTTCTTTGACTTTGACTACCAGTTCCCGATTCCAAGCCTCAGCCGCGTCTAAGACAATTTTGGCTCCCTGACGCTGATAGTCCTCATCGGTAAAGCCAGCACCAGTGCCAGCATTAGTTTCAACGAAAACTGTATGACCCGCTTCTTGTAAAACCCTGACACTACTGGGGGTTAATCCCACACGAAATTCCTGATCTTTCGTTTCTTTGGGAACACCGATTTCCATGCTTTTACCTCTTTGGCTTACTGGTGCTGTATCTATATGTGATCTAAATGTTAAAATTGATGAAGTTAAGTAACTCCACTATAGCTTGGCAACTTTTATAACCATGACGCAACCCCAACCCTCTAAAGTCCCTCAAGTCCAGTCACCTAAGTTTGGGTTTAATGATTACGCAGAACGCTTGAATGGTAGAGCTGCCATGATTGGTTTTATTTTGACTTTGGCAATTGAATACTTTACTGGTCAAGACTTATTAACCTGGTTAGGCTTACTGTAAAACTACTCCCAGAGTCGGTCAGTGGGACAGTCGGTCAGTAGGAGAGTCGCTTAAGCTACTGACCTGCTCCTGTAAGCGCTTTTAAGAATAAGCGTTCCCATGGTTGGTAAGATTGGCAAAATTAATCTTGAAATTCCCGGTTGCTCTGGGGATATCGAAGAATTATATATATCAGATATATCTCAGTAACAGTGAAGTCTCCCAACTAAGTGAGTGCTCTAGTTGGGCAGTTGTGGCCTATTCTGTTAAAAAAGAAGTAAGTGAAATAGAGTAAGTAGTAAGCCGTGATAAATGCTTTATGGCATCGAGTCTTGAAGTCAGCTTACCGTAAAGAGCCAATCTCAGGCTTCATCGTGATTATCGGAGCGGTGGATGCTGTGATTGGTGGTATCGGCGGACGCTGGTCATTATTCAGTTTTGGACTGATGATGGTAGCAATAGCAGTAGTAGTCCGTTGGTGGCAAAGCCAAAGTCAGCAAACTGAACTGGCTGAGCAACCTGTGGAACGGTATCTTCCCCCCAGTTCTTCCCGTCCACCATTACCGATGTTGAGTGCTGTCAAGCGTCAACAACCTCGACGTCAACCACCTCGATAGGTTCAGGCTGTTTTAAGATAAAACTGTTCATCCCTAAGGGAATAGGGGAAACAGAGGGGAGAGCATATTTATCAGTGGTCCGTTACCAATTACCAATTACCAATGATCTTGTCACCAATTCATCAGAGGACTGGCTCAAAATTGGTCAGGTAGCTAGTCATAGCGGGTTGCCCGTTAAGACCATTCGCTATTACGAAGAAATTGGTCTGCTTACGCCAGTCACAACCCGCTCCCCTTCTGGCTATCGCCTGTTTACGAGCCAGGTGCTGAATCGACTGGCTTTTATAAAACGTGCCCAATCCCTAGGACTTAGCCTTAGTGAGATTCAAGACATCCTCAAAATCCATGACTTTGGTGAGTTACCTTGTGGAGCAGTTAAGCAGCATCTACTGCTCAAGATTGAGGCAATCACCGAACAAATAGAAGCATTGGAACTACTCAAGTCCGAGTTGTTGGGTATAATTTCCGCTTGGCAAGAACATCCCCCTGACGCGGTGAAAAGTAAGACGATTTGCCCTAACCTTGCCCAAAAGGCCACGCTACGCGAACAAGCAGAATGAAAAACACACCGTTGGCGATATTGGGAACTGTGGTCGGGCTCATGGCAGTGGTCACCAGTACCACCTACGCTAGGGAATCAAGACTGGGGCTAATGGTTGCAGCTATACCGGAAATGGCTTCATCCCAGGCTCAATCTTGGAGAACTCCTCAATTAGTGCGTACCATTGAAGCCCATTCAACCGCTGTGGATGCTCTGTCATTTAGTCCTAGTGGGCGAGTGCTACTCAGTGGGGGGAGCAGGAGTGATGCCCATCTAAAATTATGGTGGCTGAAAAACGGTCGTGAAATTGATAGCCTGCGAGTACACCAAACCTCAGTGACTGACATGGCTTTTAGTGCTGATGGAACAATTCTGGCTAGTGTCGGGGAGGATGGTGGGGTCAACTTGTGGCAATGGAATCAGCAAGACTACACAGGAGACTATACCCGTAGTTTTCTAGGCCATAGAAGCAATTTGCTTTCCCTAGCTATGACCTCAGATAGTAAGGTCTTAGTGACTGGGGGATTGGATGGTATTCGGGTGTGGGACCTCAGAAACCAACGTCCCCTTTACACTCTGGCAAATTTTGATCATCCAACCTATTCCCTAGCGCTTCATCCCAAGGCCGAAACCCTAGTCAGTGGACTCAAGGATGGTAGGATTAAAATCTGGAATCTGAACACAGGACAACCCCTTTACATTATTCGAGCTCATCAAGGTATCACTAGTGCTCTAGCCTTTACCCCTAATGGTAGAACCCTAGTCAGCAGTGGTTATGACGGTAAGATTAGGGTCTGGGATACGCAGACTTGGCAGCTTAAGTATACCTTGACTAAACATACTGGAAAGATTCGTGCGATCGCAATTAATCCAGTTAATGGCACAATTCTCGCTAGTGCTAGTCGTGATGGGGTGCGGTTGTGGAATTTGAACACTGGTAAGGAGATTGCTTGGTTGACTGGACATCAAGATTGGGTACAATCCGTTGCCTTTAGTCGGGATGGACGTTTTCTGGCTACTGGGGGATTTGATCGTACAATTAAAATTTGGCAGGCGAATACAACACCTAGCTTAAGCCTTGGCAATTCCCGGTAATTCCTGGGTTTGCCGACTAGGTTGCAGACTAAGGATTTATTTTCTACGTTGTTATGGTCATGACACCCAGGGGTGACCTCCAGCTCCTGGCTCTGTCGTTAATCATTAAGGTAAAGGCAAATGTGTGATTAGCAAAACACAAGCCATTCCAACATTGTCAAGGAAAACATTACCAATTTTGAGGCATTTAACGATGCAAAATTACGTATTTGTTGTTGACACAAACAAGCAGCCATTAAACCCTGTCACACCAAAGAAAGCTCGCCGGTTATTAGACAAAGGTAAAGCCGCTGTTTTTAGGATGTACCCGTTCACAATCATCTTGAAAACTTCTGTCTTAAATCCAACCATATCGCCATGTCAAATAAAGATCGACCCTGGCAGTAAAGTAACTGGATTTGCCTTAGTCCAAAATAATCAGGTTATCTGGGGAATGGAACTAGAACACAGGGGAGGATTGATCAAGAAAAAATTAGAGTCTAGAAGAGCCGTAAGGCACCGAAGACGTAATCGTCACACCCGTTACAGAAAGCCACGGTTTCTTAATCGCAAACGTTCAGAGGGTTGGCTCCCACCTAGCCTAGAACACAGGATTTTGACTATTGAAACCTGGGTAAAGCGATTAATCAAGTTTTGCCCGGTCAATGAAATTTGGGTTGAAAGAGTTAAGTTTGATACTCAAAAAATGCAAAACCCTGAAATCAACGGCGTTGAGTACCAACAAGGTGAGCTAGCTGGGTACGAAGTCAGGGAGTACTTACTTGAAAAATGGGGAAGAGAATGCACCTATTGCGGTAAGCAGTCCGTCCCGTTGCAGATAGAACACATTCACCCAAAGTCCAAAGGGGGAAGCGAACGGGTAAGTAATCTTTGTTTGGCTTGTGAAAAATGTAATCAGCGCAAAGGGAATAAGCCTATCGAAGAATTCCTAAAACAGAAGCCAAGCCTACTGCAAAAAATCAAATCTAAGGCCAAGCAGCCATTGAGAGATGCGGCAGCAGTAAATGCAACTCGGAACAAATTAGTGAAAGTGCTTCAAAATATCAAGCCCATAATTACTGGAACGGGAGCACAAACCAAGTACAACCGGACTAAGCTGGGTTTTCCTAAAGAACATTGGATCGATGCCGCCTGTGTCGGGGATATTGAGACCTTGATCTTGAGAACATCTCAGCCACTGTTAGTTACTTGCAAGGGACAGGGAGGTAGGCAAAAAGCAGCACTCAATAAGTACGGCTACCCTATCAGACACAACCCATTAAAACCAATCAAAGGTTGGTGTAGTGGAGATATAGCCAAAAACATTATGACTGGAGAGTTCGGGAGAGTCAACCCCAGGAGTAAAAGTAATTCCTTCAATTACACAGTCCCAGGGAAAAAAGCAATAAGCTTACACGTCAAGAACTTGATCAGGGTTCATAAGAAAGATGGATACATTTACGGTTTTTGCTCGTAAATACCAGGAACTGCCTGGGAAAAGTCGTCCTATTATTTGCAGAGGTAGCATTTACTCAATCAAAATAATACCAATTAAAGTAGGGTGGGCAAAGGTAAGCGATCAGCTATCAGCTATCAGCTATCAGCTATCAGCTAAAGGCTGACCACTGACCGCTGACCGCTGACCACTGACCACTGACCACTGACCGCTGACCGCTGACCGCTGACCGCTGACCGCTGACGGCTAAATGCTTACAACCAAACTCCCTACAAGCTCAAGAATATCATGACAGATAAATCGAATAATCTTGCTATTATTCATTTCGATGGTGTCAGCAAAAAACGCACTAATCAATCCGCATGTGCTGCTATAATTCAGTACCAAGGTGAAGTTTATCCAGTCTCTCAATACTTAGGATTTACTACTCAGAACCAAACTGAATATATGGGACTAATCCTTGGACTACAGAAGACTCTAAAGCTTGGCGCAAAACAAGCCAAAATCTATGGGGATTGCGAACTAGTAATTAACCAGCTCCATGGGGATTATATGGTTAAAAACAACAATTTAGTTAGCTTTCACAGCCGAGCCAAAACCCTTCTTGATAAACTGGATTTCTACGAATTAATCTGGATTAACAAAACCCAAAACCTTGAAGCTGACCAGTTAGCAAATGACTGTATTGATTTGGAAAAGTCCCAGAAGTAAAGAATGCGTGGGCTTTGCAGTAATATCAATAGGAAAGGGAATAGGGAACAGGGAATAGGGAATAGGGACTAGGGACTAGGGAGTAGGCAAGAGGCAAAAGGTAAAAGGCAAGAGGCAAAAGGCAAAAGGCAAAAGGCAAAAGGCAAAAGGCAAAAGGCAAGAGGCAAGAGGAATCCCCCCGGGAGCAGTTCTTGCAATGCTTAAACATTAGTACTACGTACCATTAGAGCAAGCTTAAACCCATGAGGGGGCTATAGATAATGTACAAATATTCATCCAGGACTAGCTCCCCTTCAGACCTATTACCTATTACCCATTACCGTCTTGATGCAGTCGCTCATGGGGGAAACCCCCAAGACCGCGCTGCATCGCTATTACCTATTACCTATTACCTTAGTACAAATGTTCTGCATAAGTGACATGCTCCCAATCCCCCCTCTCCCCATACTCTTGCCTCTTGCCTCTTGCTTTTCCCTAAGGGTAATCATTTACAAATCAAAGGGAAATGGAATATCAGTTCTCTTTTGATGCCTGCTCCTCTTGCAACAGTTGCTCTTTGGAATCTCCCCAGTAGGCTGCGTAAGTCCAAACTTCGTGCTTATCATTTTCTTTGCTTTCTACTGACCATCGATAAATAGCTGATTTCGGCTCAACCCCAATTTCGATAAGCTTGGCACCCATATAGTACTCCATCTGGTTTTTGGTCATATACTTGACCCCAGTAGGCTCATTCTTTTTTACGGTTCGGGACATGAAAGCCTTAGTATGTTTTGCCATTTTGTTTCTGTTTTAGATTGGAATATATAGAATTGCTGATGTCTTGCATGGGTTCGTGACTAAGTATCTAGAAACACTTAGACACAATTCTTAATATTCTAATGCTTGAAGGGAGAACACAGTTAGCTAAACTACCCCACTTCCGGTATTTTCGGGCTGAGCAACGGCTGAGCATCTAGTGATGGGTAGCGAATGATCATTGCCAGACTTTGCTGCTGCTGCACCATGCGAACGCGCCCCGCGTGACCATTCGCGTAGCGTGGCCGTTCGCGTAGCGTGGCCAAAAGGCCAAAAGGCCAAGGTCAATCACAAATGCGTTCGCGTAGCGTGACCAAAGGTCAATCGCATTAGTATGAAAAAAAGGATGAAGGTCAGCAGTTGCATCTAGACCAGTCTACCAAAGGCACTGCCAACGGAAATTGTGGCTGATCATCCACTGGCCAGATCCCTCAGTGTTGAGGAACTAATCAAGCCCAATTATCATCACGAGTGAGGTGCACAGGATTTTTTTCTACTCCCCCCTCCTCGTGCGGTAAAACCACTATTACTAAAACTCTTCCGCCTACTCCCTACTCCCTACTCCCTACTCCCTAAAACCAATGTATCTGGGAAAATTGAACCTTAAGCCGGTCTACTGGCTCTTAGGGCTAATCTTGGCAGTCATCCTCCTCTGGGCACTACCCAAGCCCTGGCACGCAGCCAGTTTATCCACTGACCCGAAAGTATTGCATGTCCTCAATCGCGTTAGTTTTGGCCCTCGCCCTGGGGACATCGAACGGGTGAAATCTATGGGAGTTGATGCCTATATTAAGTCCCAGCTTTCCCCAGAATCTATTCCGGAACCGCCACAACTGAGGAAACAACTCAATAATTTAGAAACCCTTGAACTGAATCCAGTGGAGCTATGGAAAGGGTATGGACCACCACAAGGTAAAAAGAAACGGCAGCTGAGTCAGCAAGAACGGAAGCAGGCTCAAAAGCGGACGCAAATACCTAGGCAGCAGGGATTAGAAGCCCGTTTAATCAGAGCGATCGCTAGTCCTCAACAGCTTCAAGAAGTAATGGTAGACTTCTGGTTCAACCACTTCAATGTTTTTGATAGCAAGGGGTTGAATCGGATCTGGGTTAGTTCCTTTGAACAAGATGCCATTAGACCCCATGCCCTTGGTCGTTTTCGGGATTTGTTAGGTGCTACAGCTCACCATCCCGCCATGCTCTTCTATTTAGACAACCACCAAAACACTGCACCAGGAAGTCCAGGAGCTCGTGGTCGATACAAAGGGCTGAATGAAAACTATGCTCGGGAACTAATGGAACTCCACACCCTAGGAGTAGATGGTGGCTACACCCAAGAGGATGTAATTACTTTAGCGCGGATCTTGACTGGCTGGACTACTGACCGTGAGGGTAAGCACGGTGACAGTAGGGGATTTTATTTCCACCCTAAGCGCCATGATTACAGTGATAAGGTTTTCCTGGGTAGACCGATTCCAGGTAGCGGCAGCCTAGAGGGAGAGCAAGCCCTAGATCTGCTGGCTCGTCATCCCTCCACCGCCCATTACATTAGCTACAAATTAGCCCAGTACTTTGTAGCTGATCAGCCACCAGCAAAGCTAGTAGACACTCTAGCCCAACGCTTTTTGAAGACCGATGGGGATATTCGTAAGGTTCTCAAAACCCTATTTCAAAGCCCTGAATTTTGGGACACTCAGTATTACAACAGTAAATTTAAATCCCCCTATCACTACATCATCTCAGCAGTGCGAGCTACAGGCAGTAAAAAGCCCAAATGGAAAACCCTATCTGGTATTATCCGTCAGCTAGGAATGCCCATCTACGGCTGCCCAACTCCCAATGGTTACAAAAACACTGAGAAGGCTTGGCTCAGTCCAGATGGGATGATTCGCCGGGTCAGCTTTGCCACCGCATTAGCCAATGGTAATTTCGAGCAGCGTCAACCTAAACAAAAGCGTAAACCTGTGGATGCTGTCCAACTCAGGAAAACCCTAGCCAATCACTTTTCTGACCAAACCAAAGAAGTCATCGACACTAGTCCAGCTAAGCTACAGGCCGCCTTGATTTTAGGCAGTCCAGAAATGATGTATCGATAATACATTAGGGAGTAGGGAGTAGGGAGTAGGGAGTAGGGAGTAGGCAAAAGGCAAAAGGCAAAAGGCAAAAGGCAAAAGGCAAAAGGCAAAAGGCAAAAGGCAAAAGAAACAATATAGCGGTTTTTAGTCTAATCAGGTACAAAAAAAATTTACCTCGTTAAATGCTCACTGATCACTACTCCCTAAAAATTGTACCTTACTAGCTACAAAAACGCTATACACCTCATAAGTCTGAGAAACGCTATCCTTTTTGAAGGATGACTGATAAATTATGACTGATAAATTATGATTTGTTAGTTGTAAATTGCCATTTAAAAAATTTAATTTTAAATCAATTGTTAATTCAAAATTGGCGATTGTTATAAAATAAATTTATAGCGGTTTTCATAGCTATGATAACCACAGTATTTTTATCCTATTACCTGCTCCCTGCTCCCTGCTCCCTGTTCCCTGTTCCCTGTTCCCTGTTCCCTATGCTATAAACACAACAAATGAAAAGACGGAAATTATTACAACAAGCTAGCCTTCTAACTGCTGGGGGACTTATCTCTATGGGCAGTTGGGTAGCCAGAGGATTAGCAAATACAGCAACTACTAATCACCGTAAGCGACTGATTGTTATTTTCCTGCGGGGTGGGATAGATGGACTGAATGTAGTTGTGCCATACCAAGACGCTGATTACTACCAAGCGCGACCGAGAATTGCGATTCCTCGCACCGGGGAAAAAGGGGGAGTCTTGGATTTAGATGGTTACTTTGGCTTACATCCAGCTCTAGCTGATCTGATGCCTCTTTGGAAACAGAAAAGTTTAGCCTTTGTTCACGCCAGTGGTTCACCAGACTCTACTCGCTCCCATTTCGATGCTCAGGATTACATGGAAAGTGGCACCCCAGGCATTAAGAGTACAGATGATGGCTGGATGAATCGACTATTAGGGACAATTCCCAAAGAAATACCAACTCAAGCCGTGAATATGGGCACAACAACCCCACGGATTCTATCCGGTCAGATGCCAGTGGCTAATTTACCGATGGGGAGAAATTATAATCACAAGCTGCCTGTAGACCGTCCCCAAATTGATGCTGCTTTTGATCAACTCTATCGTGGTAATGATGCGATTAATCGGGCTTATCAGGAAGGAAGTGACGCACGGAAGATACTGCTGGCTGAGCTAAAGGAAGAAATGATGGCAGCTAACCGGGGAGCACCACCTTCCTATAAATTTGTTGGTGATAGCCGCAAATTAGCCAAGCTGATGGTGGGGGATGCTAAGACCCAACTGGCATTTTTGGCCTTAGGTGGCTGGGATACCCATGTTAACCAGGGCGGTAGTCAAGGACAGCTGGCTCGAAAACTTAAGCCTATTGGACAAGGGTTGGCTACTCTAGTCAAAGCGTTAGAACCGATTTATGCCAATACTGTGATTGTGGTGATGTCAGAATTTGGTCGTACCCTGGCAGAGAATGGTAACAAGGGTACTGACCATGGACACGGGAATGTGATCTGGCTCTTGGGTGGAGGAGTTCGCGGTGGTAAGGTCTATGGAGAGTGGCCCGGTTTGGCGGAATCCCAGTTGTATGAAAAACGGGACTTAGCCGTAACTACGGATTTTCGTGACGTGCTGATGCCTGTGCTCAGGGAACATATGGAGATTGGAAACTCCAATTTAGCCCAAATCTTTCCTGGTTTTAGGTCTAATCAGAATCTGGGGCTTTTGTAGGGAAACAGAAGTGTCGGGAGAGGGGAGTGCGATCGCGTTTGGCCGTAGTGCGATCGCGTTTTAGTTGATGCCTTCACAAAGAGTGCGATCGCGTTTTAGTTGATGCCTTCACAAAGAGTGCGATCGCGTTTTAGTTGATGCCTTCACAAAGAGTGCGATCGCGTTGACTTACATTGGGATTATTCTTCAGATAATCCCCAGCCCAATCGCAACCACGTCCCAGTAGCTCATCTAGACTACTTAGAGCCAGATCGATATTCCACAAGATTACAGTGTTATCCTGACTAGCCGTAGCAAGAGTCTTGCCATCAGGGCTGAAGCTAACACTATTGATGGCAGCACCACTACTCTGGAGGGTTTGGAGTAGTTTACCGTATCTATCTCTAGACCAGAGTTTAACTGTTCCGTCACTACTACCACTGGCAAGTATGGTGATACTGTTGGGTTTGAAACTGACGCTATTGACTGCACCACTATGTCCCTTGAGAGTTGCCAGTTCTTGACCTTGCAAATTCCAGAGTTTAATAGTTCCATCCAAACTTGCGGTAGCAAGGGTCTGACCGTCAGAGCTAAAGCTGAGGCTAATCACCGCAGCATTATGTCCCTTGAGAGTTTTAAGTAGTTCACCTCTTAAATGCCAGAGTTTTACGGTTCCATCCTTACTAGCAGTAGCGAGGATTTTGCCATTAGGGCTGAACTTGACACTGTAAACATCATCTTCATGCCCCTGGAGAGTGAGCATTTCTTCTGCCGTCTCTAAATTCCAGAGTTTTACGGTTCCATCTTTACTAGCAGCAGCAATAATTTGTCCATCAGAGCTAAAACTAAAACTATTAAACCACTCCTTACCACTTCGCAAGCTTACTATTAGTTGACCCGTTACCAAATCCCAGAGCCGAACATTTCCATCCAAACCAGCACTGGCAAGTGATTTCCGATTAGGGCTGAAACTAAGACTTGTGACTGCACCTTGATGTCCTACCAAGGTCATGAGTAGTCTACCGTCTCGTCTCCAAAGCTTAACAGTTCCATCGAAGCTAGCAGTGGCAATTGTGCGACCATCGGGACTAAAGCTGACGCTATCAACCGCAGCCTTATGCCCAAATAGGGTTCGGGTTTTGAGATCATACTCCTCAACGCTCCAGAGTCTGACGGTCAAGTCTCTGCTGGCGGTGGCTAAAATTTTGCCATCGGGACTAAAGCTCATAATTGCAATCCCTCTCTTATGACCCCGCAAGATTTGGAGTTCCTGACCGTCCCGACTCCATATTTCAACAGTTCCGTCTAAACTGCCAGTGGCAATTGTCTGACCATCAAGACTGAAGCTAACGCTGTTGATTGTGGCACCAGAACTCTGGAAAGTAAGAATTTCCTTTCCTTGAAGATTCCAAAGTCTAACAGCTCCATCCAGACTAGCAGTGGCAAGGGTCTGACCATCAGGGCTAAAACTGATACTTGTAACATCAGCTTTATGCCCCTTAAAGGTTTGCCCAATTCGGTTGCCTTGTTTGTCCCACAATCTTACTATTCCGTTGCTACTACCACTGGCAATCACCTTACCGTCAGGACTGAAACTGAGACTCGTAATACTAGCGTTCTGTATTGCAAAGGGTTGCCCAATTCGGTTGCCTTGTTTGTCCCACAATCTTACTATTCCGCCGCGACTACCGCTGACAATCACCTGACCGTCCCGGCTGAAACCGATACTTGTAACCTCAGTTTCATGCCCCTGGAGGGTGTGTCGTAATTGACCGTCTATACTCCAGAGTTTGACGGTGCCATCAGCACTGCCAGTGGCAAGGATTTCACCATCAGGACTAACACTGACGCTATTGACTGTATCTGTATGCCCTGGGAGAACGGTTAGTATTTCATCATCTCCCCTCCAAAGTTTGACCGTACTATCAGCAATGCTAGTGGCAAGGATTTCACCATCAGGACTGAAAGTGATGCTATTAACCCAACTGTCATAACCTTCCAAACGATTGCGCTCTCTGACTCCATAAAGGGCTTGCTGTAATGCAGCTAAAGTCTGAGTGCGGGTATTGGTTCCTACTGCGATTGCTGACTTAAGTTGTGTTCCTGCCTTTAAAGCTAATATGAGTGGATCAAGTGACTCCCTATGTCTGTTAAATAGGGCTTCTGAGGATTGAGCAAGAGCAAGAGTCTTTAGTATTTTAACTTGTCTCGCAAATAGTAGTCCGGTCAATAGTATTAATACTACCATAATAATCATTTTTTTGACAACTGATGCTCTAAATCGGCTTTTTAAAAACGCCTCTTCTAGTCTTAATTTACTTCGTTCCGCATCTTTTCTTGCTAGTCTCTCCTGTTCCAATTCAGTGATTATTAAAGCTCCTGTCGATTGACGAATAATAGGAACAAGATAGTCGTGTACTAATTGATAGTGCGCAGTCGAAAATTCTGGCAAAAGTAAAACCAATCCTGAGTTTACGAAGATCTCTAATATTAAATCTAGGTTTTCTGTCTCTCCTACTCCTAGATCCAATAAACCCGATCCTAACTCTGCCCTAGACTTGAGTGGTCGAGTGTTATTTTTATCTGTTAGGAGGTATAAAACTAGTCTGGCGTCACGTTCATTCCAATAACCACAGTCTTTAACAACTCCAGCTAAAAATCGCTCCAATAGCTTCTGTTTAGAACCGATTTTTTCATACTCAACCAGTTTATAAATTTTATCTTCTTGCAATTGTAATCCCACAATCTGTAACTCAATGGGACGAACTTCACCCAGCTCTACCGCTAAATCATTAACAAGTTTATTAATCAAAGCAGTTTCTAAATAAAACTGAGGTTTATTTGTTAGTTTTTTTATAAAGTTAACACTATCTTTTCTAGAAAAATTTTCTAAATAATAAAGAATATCTTGGCTTAATATGTAATTGATAGTATCTATTTTGTGTGAACGTTGAAATTTTAATAGATAGTGTAGATAGTCTTCCCTTAATGACAGAATAACTTGAGTATAAGGAATAGAGTCAATTGCTGTTTTTAAAAATTCCAATAAAAGATTACGCTCGACTAGATCTGGGACAGCAAAAAATAATTCTTCAAACTGATCAAAAATTAAAACTGTTAGTAAGTTTCGGTCACCATTTTCTTGCAACAGTTGCAAGATGCTAGTTAATGAATCTGCTTCAACAGAAAGACTAAGCCCTCTTGCTTTTAGTGCATTAACCAATAACTCGCCCAACTGCCTAACCCAGTCAGTATAGACTCGTATGGCAATTGGCAGCACATCTCGCTGACCAATGGCTCGTTGCTTGAGAATTGGAACTAATCCTGCATAGATTAAGGAACTTTTACCAACTCCAGATGATCCATGAATAACAGTTAATTTACAACTAGTATTGCCAATTCTTTCCACCAAATTATTGATATTTTGTTGTCTGCCAGAAGCAATGATTTCGTCTGCAACCATTTCAGGCTGCTCAAGGGCTGGAACTTTATAATTGGCTCTCCTTCGTTTTGGCTGTAATCTCCCTGTACCGATAAAAGCTCGCAAGCCAAACTGTTGCTCAATGGATATTCGTTCTTGTTTAACTCTAAAAGCAGCTAGATAGTCACCTTTTTCAAGGTATAATTCTCGCCAGCTTGCCAAAATCCTAATATAAAGCTCTGGAGCATAATGGGCTTGAGTTTCTGCTTTAGCTCTTTCGAGATACTTGATACTCTCTTGATACTTACCAAGACCTTTTTCTGCTCTTGCCAATAATAATAAATACCAAGCTTTATCAACAGATGGCATTCCATCTAATTTTGCGTTGTGCTTGGATGAGGTTGCTGTTGATTCAGCCGACAAACTAGTTTTCAGGATGGA
The DNA here is from genome assembly GCF_010692305.1 of Moorena sp. SIO4G3. Taxonomy (NCBI): domain Bacteria; kingdom Bacillati; phylum Cyanobacteriota; class Cyanophyceae; order Coleofasciculales; family Coleofasciculaceae; genus Moorena; species Moorena sp. SIO4G3. The sequence continues at coordinate 14,286 of NZ_JAAHIG010000042.1, forward strand.
GAGTGCTTGGTCTGCTAATGCCTTAGCTTCAGTCCAAGCTAATTTATCTAAAGCGACCTCGGCCAGAAAACCATAATCTTTAGCTAACTCAATTGACTTACCATTGGCACTATGGAGTCTTATAGACCTTTGGGCTAGATTTTCCAAGTCTTCCCATCGTTGTAAGCGTTGCAATACTCTGGCAAATTGAGTAATAAATCGGTTAGCTAAATCCTGATCAGATATCTGAGCTAAACTATCAACACATTGCTCAAATAAATTTTGTACTTTAGTTTTTCCATAAGGACATAAACCGATATTAAATAAAACCATCCCTTGCCAATACCAGCGGGTTATGCTTTGCCATAGCTCTAAGCTTTTATTAAAGTAAAGTAAGGATTCTTCTACTTGTTTTTTAGCATAGTAATTGCGACCTAAAATGAAGTAAAAACTAGCTTCTAACTCTGGTTCAATTTCCTGGTTATGATGGTGTAAATCTTCCCAAGCTGACTCAAATTCTGATAGATCATCTATCCCCCGATTCAGCTCATACAAAAATTTGTCAGGATCAGAGTCTGGAAAGGTAGCCAAGATATCCTTAGCTTTTTGAGAGAGACTATAGATTAACTCATAGGATAAGGAATCAGGAGGGGTTTGAAACTCCCTAGTTGTGCCCCAACTCTCCAAATCAGGAGCAACCCGAACCAATTTGGTTTGAACGTCATCATTAATCCACAGCACTAGGGGGAAATGGAAATTTTTCCGAAACTCTTCCCGCACTTGGTTAGTGGCAGCCAGCAAGCTATCAATATCATCAACAGCCTCTAAACCAAAGACCATCACAGCCCCTGGTTGCTGATCTCCTAAATCCTGCCGAATCTTGCTATAAAGTTTGCTATCAGACTTTTTCAGCACAACCTCACGGATTTGAACAGGACAGGTTTCTCGGAGCCCCTCAGTCATTTGCTGCTGTACATAGGTATAGTTACAGTGTGCAAAAATCAGTGAAAATTGCCCCTGAGAAGCGTCAATTGCCCAAGCCAATCTTTGCAACGCACGCTCGTTGTAGGCAGCAACCTCTTTGGTTTTATCGGAGGCACTCATATATAGCAAAGGGAACAGCGGATCACCGGAACAGGTGCGTAGGGTGCGTTAGGGGCGGGCTTGCTATCATGTTCAACCTCAAGACCCTGGTTGAGACAGCCCGCCCCGTAACGCACCACCCAAGGGCGAGCCCTTATTTTTCGCTTCGTAGCCAGCGTTGGGATAGTCCGTCCGAAAATTGTAACAGGCAAGATGCCCGTTCCACCCACCGGGTCAAACAGCAAAAATGAGATGCACCGGATTAGTTTGCCCACCGGACTTTAATTGGTATTTTTTTTACAGCCAAGTTCCTAACATCAAACTAGTTCCTTAGCTTCTGCCAAAATCGGATTAACATCAAACCAAGGTTCATCTTGATCATAATACTCATAAACAAAGCGACTGCGGATTAATATTTCGTATCCGTCCTCTCCAGTCACTTTCTTCTCCTTAGCTACTTTACCCAGTAAGTGCCACTCATCATCAGTGATCGCTAACACAAGTTTATGATGCTGAGCCTTAATCATACGTTCTAGAACATGGAGGGAAAGGGGTAGTTTTCCTTCCTCCATAATCCATTCATTGAGAAACCGGAGTAAATTCCGCACATGACCGCCACTAGCAAAACATAAACGGTCTAAGGTTTCAGGACTGTCAAAAATTGCTGTAATTTTAGTCAGACGCTGGTTGGGCTCTAAATCTGGAAAAGCTCTTGCTAGCACCATCTGTCGCAGCAGTGCCATTCCTTCTTCATGTTTGCTACCGTCCCGTAACTGTACAGGAACCATTGGCAGGACTTTGGGGTCGCTCATAAAGCGTTCAGTCACCATCCCAAAGTCATTGGAAAACCGCAGTGACAATGGAATAGTGTAAACCACGTGACAGTGCAGTCCCCGCAACTGTGACCCTCGATCCGCAAACAAATATTCTGGCTGAAGACGACCAAAGGGCTTTTGTATAGAATCTACCCGGTCAAGGTTATCGACAATAACTACTAGTCCCTTTTTCCCGGTCTGTTTCAATTTCTTGATACCAGGCTCCAGCACCTCCTGATTAATGGCCTCAATAATTCCATTGGTTCGAGGCTCCAGATATCCCCTCAACTTATCCCGCTGCTTAGGGCTAGCTTTGGCTTGACTGGTAATGGTGGCAATGCCTACAGAAAATTCTACATCCGATAGTTCCATCGGTGTTTTTAAGATATCTTTGACTTCACCGAATAACCTCTGAAAGTACCCTGGTTGAAGGCTAATGCCAGCGCCTTCGAGACTTTCACTGACTCGACGGGCGATCGCCAGTAAAATATCGCTAATATCAACATCGCTCATTTCCAAGTCTTGATCGGACTCGAAGTAAACCACATGAAATCCTGACCGTTCTAAATCCAGCTTTAACCTGAGCAACTCCGTAGACTTGCCGCAGCCAATATGCCCAGTAAACAGTTCACAAGTAGGCTGATTAGGTGAAAAGATAGCAATTTTTTTTCTAAGTTTTTCAATAATCTGACCACCGCGTACTGAAGAGAAATCAATGTAATACTTGCGATCCTCCTCATTGTCCACCGCTAAGGTTTTACTGGGGTTGGTAGCTCGGTAAAACGTTTGTAAATCGGTCATTTTTATATTGGTAGAGTTTTTTACCTATTCTGTACCAAGCTGCGGTTGGAACATAGAACGGTTCATCCGAGCTGGCTTTATGCACCCACTCTATTTTAGATCATTTTCGGTTGAACACTTATAAATAGTAGGTGATAGGGAATAGGGAACAGGGAACAGGGAACAGGGAAGAGTAGGAAAGAAATCCGATGAGTTTTTGGGATGATGCTAAATAAGTATTAATTTTAAGGGTCAGTTTTTAAAAACTGAATACAGTTTTTTTGAGTAAAAAAATAACTAATTATCAGCTATAATAATTATGAGTTACAGATAATTTTCTCCTACTCCCTACTCCCTACTCCCTACTCCCTACTCCCTATTCCCTATTCCCTACTCCCTACTCCCTACTCCCTTTCCTATAGTCTTTAGAGTGCTCCATGACCAGAAACGTCCATGACCAATTTGCCAAACAATGTCTTAAAGAACTCCTCGACCCCCTGGGGAAAGTAGAAACCAGCTGGAAAGTGCCTGGGGAAGTTCAAGAAATTGATGTTTACTTTTTGCCATCTCAGCCACTAACCACCAATGGACAAAGCCTGGGATTACTCGGAAAACTGGCCACAACTCCTGCCATATTTGAACCGTTCCGCAACCCAGTCAGTAAATTTGAAGTGCTCACTTGTATCGGTAAACTGATTCAGGTTCATGGTCAAGTTTTCCGTCAGGCTAAGCGAACTAATGCCCAAGTTAGGGTGATAGAACTGCCTCGTTTATGGATTCTCTCCCCAACCGCTTCCGAAGAGTTTTTAGAAAGCTTCAATTTCCAAGCAGATCTAGTTAATTATCCCAGGGGGATGTACTTTCTGGGGAAATCCTTGTATACGGCCATTGTGGCGATTCACCAACTACCAGTGACCCCGGAAACCTTATGGTTGAGAATTCTTGGTAGAGGTAGAGTGCAACAGCAAGCGATTGAAGAATTGAAATCCCTACCGAACGGGAGTCAGCACAAAGACAATATCCTAGAATTAGTATATGACATGCTGGCAATATTAGACGCACGTATCAAACAAAATCAAGACCTTGAAGAAGATGACCGGGAGTTAATCATGCAATTATCTCAGATATATCAACAACGACTGGAATTGGCTACCGAGCTTGGCAGACAAGAGGGAATAGTGCAAGGTAAACAAGAAGGAATAGTGCAAGGCAAACAAGAAGGAATAGTGCAAGGCAAACAAGAGGGACTAGTCGAGGGCAAACAAGAAGGACTAGTCCAAGGTAGGCAAAACGAACGCCGTAGTATGGTCACTTACTTATTGCGTAGCCGTTTTGGTGAACTAGACCAGGAACTGCTCGACATTATTGAGCCATTGATGGCACTCTCTCCAGAAGAATTTATCCCCCTACTCTTACAATTGTCTCGACTAGAATTATTGACTCGATTTGGAGAGCAAACATAGTCGCGCTTGGGTCTTGGCAAGAGGCAAGAGGCAAGAGGCAAGAGGCAAGAGGCAAGAAAATAGATAGGAATTTTGGCTAATGGCAAGAACGGTCATGCTTGTCTTGAGTCAGCGCGGCACTGCATCGCTTTTTCTAATTCATTCGGAAATGCTATTTTAATTTTAAAACGTCATGTCAAAAAAGTATTGCAGCGTAGTTTATGCTTGGAAGGGAAGAGGCTGGACTCAAGAAATTAAATGGCTTCGTATAGAAGGTGAAGAACGTCCTGAATGGAAGGACCAACTGTGGGTAAATTTCTTAACCCACATGGCTCAAGAGAAATGGGAACTTGTTTCAACAGCACCCCTAGGAGGTGGTGAAGGTTCAGTTTATGGAATTGTTGCCTACTTTCGGCAGTAAAATTGGGTTGAACAGACTAAAAAATCCCAGTTTAACTAAAAACTATAGCCGTTTAAGTTGAGAGTTAATCTAGAAGCGCTATAGCTTTAATAACTTGTAGTAATTTAATCGATGACTCCGATTCCATCAGGTTTAATACTGGCATCAACTGATAAATCGGAGGATTGCCAGATTGGATATAAATAAACTGATAAATGTATCCGTTAGTCGATAGTCCCCAAACTGAGTCTTGATGGTCTAAACTCTTATAGGCATAGGTCAGTAATTGAGGTAACCCAACGGATACATCAGCACTACTGTTTTTAGTTTCTATAACTAAGACCCAAAACGATACTTTATCTACTGTATGTTGAGCTTTGTTAATTGCTAGAATATCTAGTCTGCCAGTAATTTTGGTATCCTGGTCTTGAATATCAATATCAGCAATCCCTTCTTCCAAGGAAATCTTTATTGGAGAGCGATAGAAGCCAGCTAATCGCAGTAAGGGAAAAACAGTTAGGGCTTTTACCAGTCCTTCAGATACTTTACCGGCGATTAAGTAATTATCAAAATCAGTCCGAATTTGTTCCAATTCCCGTTGCTCAAATTCAGTGATAGTGTCTAGGGATAACCGGGAAGTTAATGAACTATTGTATTGCCGTTGAAAGCCAAAGGTATGATGCACATCTTCTAGAGATAGGTGACTAGCTTGTAGAATTATCATAGGTTTATAGGATTATGATAGGTTTATAGGGATCCGTGTAGGAATTCTGAAAATTCTTGATCCCATATTCCCTACTCCCTACTCCCTACTCCCTACTCCCTACTCCCTTTCCTATAGTTATATCAGTTATCAATACTAACGGCGTTGCCACCATACCAACCCAGCTGTGGTAAACCCGACTAAGGGCATAAGTAACAGGGCAGTCCAACCCAGTAACTCAGCCTGGATTGCTGTTAGGTTAATCCGTCGATTGTTTTGTTCTTTAGGGCGGATAGATAGGACTTGATCATCTTGCTTGCTTAACCAGCTAATGGTGTTGAGAAAAACATCACCATTTAATTGCTGATCAAACCAACCATTGGTAGCAAAATTAGAGTTACCATAGACTACCAAACGAGCTGACGAGGTCTTTTTGTTACCATCCTCTTGAGGAGTAGCTTGATCAATCCCTTCGGCTTGGCGGCTTAATGCTACACCTAGGATTAACGGACCAGGGCGATCGCGTTCTGGATTCAATTCCAGTGGCTGCTGTTTAGGATTGCTCTCAGCCCAAGTTCTGTCATTGGTAATCAGCAGAGGAGTCTCCTGGATACCATCTACTGGGGTAATTAAGAGCGATCGCGCCCAGGGATAAAAGGAAAATCCGTCGGCAAATTCCGTGGTAATGGGATGATTCCCGTAGCTGGTCACCATGGGAGTTGCTGCACCAAGCACTAAGGAACGTTCTGGAGCAGACGGGTCAATCACTAACCTACTGTCTAGCTTAATTCCCCAGTCTTTGAGAAAGCTATCCAATTTAGGATTAGTATCAGGGTCGAGCATCAATAGTAAGCTACCACCCTTGGATAGATAGTTACGTAACCCTTTGACTTCTTTTTCTAATAATGGTCGCATCGGACCTGCACTAACTACGATTGATGCATCGGCTGGAACCTCTGAGCGTTCAGCTAGGTTAAGGGGTTGAACCGTAAAATTTTTATCCTCTAGAACACGTACTGCCTCAGATAATCCCCCTTCTACTTCTGCTAAGGATTTTTCTCCGTGACCTTGCAGGAAGTAAACCCTAAGCGAAATTTCCCGAGTCAGGGTTTCGATACCACTAGTAAGACTAGCTTCTGACAGAGGTTGGGTATCATTAACAGCTTGCAATAATTGTTGCTTGTCTTTATATTGTAGATAAACCTCTCCGATAGACTGAACACCAAGTTTCTGAGCTAGTGCTGGTTTTAGCTGAGGGTCAACAAACTGAAATTCAAAGTTTGACCCATACCGACGAAAGTTCTCTAACAACTCTCGGTCATCTGGATTAGGTTGTGGGTTAAAGATCCAAACCTTAAGGGGCTGTCGTAAATTTTGCACCACTTGCTGGGACTGGGGTGACAGAGTATATAACTGATTTTCTGTTAAATCGATGCGTTGGGTATAGCGCACCCCTATAAAGTTAATCAGCCCCAAAATCACTAACATAGCTACCGTAGAAATAATAGCATTGGTTCCGACTTGGGTAGAACGGCTTTGCCAAAATTTCGGGGCCAACCGGGCTAAAAATACTAGCCCCACAAGACTAATGACAATACCAGCAATCAGTAATCCTAATGCGTCTGGAGACCATTTTTCAGTCATAATCCTGACAGTGATTCCCGCCATGGTCAGTAGTGGCCCGAGCCAGAAAAGGTAAAGGAGATACTTCTTGGTTTTGCTTGTCTTCATCTCAAACCTCACGGGAGCTGCAACTATCATTACTGATTGTAAGCATTCAGCTTAACCTGCTAGGTATTACGCATTAGGCTTAGGCGTTAGGCTAATGGGGGTTTGACAGGGTAATCCTGGGTTCCCGTAGCGGCTCTTTGAGAGCATCCCTTTGAGAGCATCCCATCGAACTTCACCGGCTAATCCTGGGTTCCCGTAGCGGCTCTTTAAGAGCATCCCATGGAAATTAAGACGGTAGTAATGTGATCGCGTAGCGGCTCTTTGAGAGCATCCGATGGAACTTCAGAGGGTAATCATAGAACATCTATAGAGTGGAAAAATAAAATAACTAATTTTCATCAGTCATAATTATTTAGCTATCAAATAATTATTTAGTTATCAGGTATCAGGTATCAGCACTCAGTACTCAGCACTCAGTATAGCACTACGCATTAAGCTTAGGACATTCCTAAACTCTGAAACTTAGTCATAGCTTACTTCTGACTTCTGACTTCTAACTTCTGACTTGCGCGTAGCGCTATATCGGGAGCCCTGTAGGAATTGTGATAATTTTTGATGCCATATTCCCTACTCTCTGTTCCCTATTCCCTATTCCCTTTGCTATAGTCATTCCACACATCCAGCCACACTATTAGTTGGGTGAATAAATTGGTGAATAAATTGGTGGATAAGTTTACACTATTTTTATCCATAAAAAGATTATCCTTCATAGTTTTTTTGTAAACTTTGTATAAAGGATTTGGTTGAATATAAAGTTTGTATAAACTTCCTGGGTGCCACAAGTGCTCCACAATACTTACCAGCTCTAGCTTTCAGGTCACTATCAACCAAAACTCTACATAGACTTGGGGTTTCAATTACTTAAAACTCAATCCGTTATTCTTTTGTTGAAGTTGGAGTAATATAAAGCGTATACATTTTGTAACTGATGCACAAACCTACATTCGATGAGTGAATTTCCTGATTTTTATAACTATGGCTACCAAGTCAAAAAACAATTAGGTCACAACTATCACAGTGGTCGAGTAACTTATCAAGCCATCCATCTTAAAACTAAGCAAAAAGTTGTAATCAAGCTGTTTCAATTTGCTCAATATAACAGTAGCTGGCATGGTTACCAATCCATTGAAAGTGAGATTAAGGTACTAAAACAGTTACACCATCCTAGGATTCCTCGCTATCTTGACTCCTTTGCTCCTGAGGGTGGTGTTTGTTTGGTACAGGAGTACAAAAACGCTCAACCTTTGTCTGCATACCCAAGCTTTACACCAGAGCAAATCCAGCAAATTGCCGTTCAAATGCTCGAACTTTTGGATTATATCCAGCATTTTTATAATCCGATAATTCACCGAGACATTAAACCAGAAAATGTTTTGTTAGATTACAAAATGCGGGTTTACTTAATTGATTTTGGTTTAGCAAAACTTGCCTATGGTTCAATTAATGGAAGTACTACGATGGCTGGCACAGCTGGATTTATGCCACCAGAACAATTATATAATCACACCCTCAATAAAGCATCAGATATTTATAGTTTAGGAGTGACACTTGTTTGTTTGGTTACCGGAATTAAAACGGCAGAAATTAGTAATTTAATTGATTTAAGCAATCATCGTATAAAATTCAAGCATTTAGCTTCAGGTTATAGCAAAGAATTTCTTAACTACCTAGACAAAATGGTAGAACCGGACCCTAAAAAGCGTCTTGCCAATCTAGAACGTATTTTTAAATCGGTTCCATCACCAGAGCCAATTCAAAGAAAACTACTAGCAGAGTTTAGCAATAAACTCAAAGTAAATAACCTGAATAAACGACTAAAGTATGCTATAGTTACTGTAATCAGTTTAGGATTAGGTGTTACCTATGGATTAAACCAAGTTGAGCAACTATTAGTAAGTAAAATCCAACAGCACTTGAGCGATGGAGACTATGAAAAATGTATTAACTTAGCTCAAGATGTTCCCTATTTTTTGAGCATCAATGAAAAATCGATATGCCTCTTAAATGACTGTTCTGTCGCACAACTAAATAAAGCAACTAAACTAGTAGACAATCCCCAACTTATCTATAAAGCAATTACTGAAGCTAAAAAAATACCGACTGAGAGTAATAGTTACCAAGAAGCAAAAACGTTAATTACTCAATGGAAAGAATGGCAAAGTGATCAAAATTTAATTCAAAAAGCTCAACAAGACCTAAAGAAACATAAATGGCAACAAGCCAAAGCAATGGCAGCACAGGTTAACGCTGAACGTTTCCAGCAGCAAGCAATCCAAATTATTAATGCTGCTGAAACCAAACTAAAAGCTGCTGAATTAGAAAGACTAGGTGCTGAATTAGAAATACAAGGAGAAAACCTGATCCTCAAGGCAAATCACTATGCTAATCAGCGACAGTATAGTCAAGCAATATCCATCGCCAAACGGATTCATAACGCTACGCCATCTTATCAAGAAGCACAACGATTAATTGCTGAATGGAAAAGCCAAATTCCTCAAGTTTTTAGAAATTATTGGTCATCCCCACAAGTTAATGGCGCTCGCTTCGTCGTCGATAAAATAGAAAAGTGGAAAAATGGCCAATTAAAAATTTATTTTAAAGCTTATAATTACACTAATAAAGATAGCCGATTTTCCGATTTTATCGCCGTTGATAATTTAGGAAATAATTATAGAGGTTATTCAGGTTCTAGTTGGGATGGAACAGTGATGCCTTCTAGGATACCAACTAAAGGTTCTATCACCTTAAAACAACCACTAGATCCTAATGCCTCAGTGATTACACTTAGTTTTCGACGTGTTTATACTTATAATCCACTAATTAGACTAATCACTCTCAAAACAAAAGGAATAAGAGTTAAGTAGTAAGACTCTCCTTCTTAACAGCAGGATTAGCGGGAGAATACTCTCCAAAGCGCCAGCGTATAGGGCTAGCATTAGTTGTCTCTAAGACCTGCTCAATATGAAACTCCACTAACCGTTGCGCTCCTGGAACGGTTGTGAATCGTGACTGATCCCAAATCACCTCGGCTGTTCCGGTCAGTTGTAAGGTATTGCCTCGCTCAAAATCGATGAACAGCAGACCAGCATGGGGATTCACTGTCAGGTTACCTAGGGTTTGAAACATATTATTGCCAGCATAATCAGGAAACACTAGCTGATTATCACTGATCACCTGGATAAATCCTGGATATCCACCCCGATGAGAGGCATCTGCCCCAGTTTCTGGATTGAAACTGGCAATGAAAAAGGTATCAGATTGGGTAATCCAGTCTTGCTCGGTTGTGGTCAAAGCCTCAAAGCTGCGAATTTCAGGCTCCCTTGACTCAGGGGTATCAGTCTCTAGATGACGCAGCTGGATGTATTTGGGACAGTTGAAAAATACCTCAGTGGTCTGCATCACAATCTGCCCTTTGCCTTCTACTCTAGCCAAGCCATTCATCCGCAAGCGTTTACGGGTAGTCAGGTCAATCACCAGAAGTCCCAGTACTCCATTTTGCACCAAGTTTTCGTACAAGGGATCCCCATCGATAGGGATACAGTTAATCTCGACAGTTTTATTATCGAAAACTCGGACAAAACCAGGTTGACCAGTCAGCAATGATGCCCAAACTAAGCCATTGGTATCCACACTACTAGCGATCGCTAATTGTTGAGTTGTCAGGAGCATCTGAGCAGCAGGTTTGATCACGGGAGTAATCATCGAGCTGAGTTTCTCAGCTTCTTCGGTTACCCCAGCCCGAGTTTGAACAGCAATCTCTCCAGTGTGAAAGCTCATAATCTACTCCTTTGGGGATAGTGACACAGAAAACAGCAGTTTTCTTATACACAGAATTTCTGTATATGTCTGTATCTAATCTGTCTGTCTCTAAACTAGAAAACTGTCCAGATTTGGGCTAAAGAAGACTATCACCCAGCACCGGACAGGATACAACCAGTCAGGGGTGTTAGGTCAATAGCTACATATCCCTGAACTTTCTCTAATCTCAGACTACTGGGAAGACAAGAGCAAAATGTCTCAGTTTTTGTCTCAGTTTTTTCTGGTGTTGTTTAACTGACAATGACTCACCTCAGTTCGATGTCAGAAATTGCTTTAAGAAATTGCCAGGTTTTGAGGAAAGCATTCAGCTATCAGCTATCAGTTATCAGCATTCAGCTATCAGCATTCAGCATATGCTTACATACTAAGAACGCTGAAATCTTAATGCATCAATAGACTGAGCAGTTAGAAAAATACCGATAAAGATATAACTCAAAAACAGAATTATACTACTAGTATCCAAAACACCCTGAATCAGATTTTTATAATTTTCCAACAACGATAAATGACCTAAGGCTTCTCCAAGGGGTCCACTAACATTTTTAGCAATCAAATCAATCACCCAAAGTCCCAAAACCACAGCAAAGGTGAGGATTGCTGACAAAATTGAGCTATCAGTTAGGGAAGAAATGAACATCCCCAGAGAAAGCACCGATGCTGCCAGTAAAATTAATCCGGCGTGGGCGAGTAACGGTAGGACAGGTTGAACCGGGGGATCTGTAGCACTAAATGCGATCGCTTCATAGGCAAGTAAGGGTAGCACCATAAAGCTATAAAATGTCACCACTCCCAAGAGTTTACCCACGGCTACAGCCCAATTCGTTAGTGGAGAAGTTGCCAAAAGCTCCAAAGTCCTGCGTTTGCGTTCCTCAGCATAGAGTCCCATGGACAGAATTGGTAACACAAATAACGACAGTGAACCCATCACTTCCAAGAATTGACGCAAAAATACATAAGCAACATCCACTGGCGGTATCGGTAAACCCAATTGTTCTGCCGTTGCTACTTGGTTAATAATACCCTCTTGATCCAAAAGAATTTCTACAAAAAAGGAGCCAGACAGCCACCAAAATACACCGGCGATAACATAAGCGAATGGTGAAGCAAAATATCCCTGTAATTCTTTCCTAAAAATTGCTAATATATTGCCAATAATTATCATTATTCGTTTAATTATAGAGGGTATCTTTTGGGATTGAAGGTTGAAAGTTAGTTGTTCGCGTAGCGTGGCCGAAAGGCCAAGGTTGAAAGTTATTTAGTTGAATGGTTAAGGTTAGTTAGGTAATGCTTAGTTAAGCAGGTAAACAAAATTGATTACACATTATTTCACAAACCTCAAAGCATGACAATCGTAAGCATTCAGCATTCAGCATTCAGCATTCAGCCATCAGCATTCAGCATTCAGCCATCAGCATTCAGCATTCAGCATTCAGCTTTTGAATAAAACAGGTAACCATTTGTTTAATAGTCACGAAAGTCCCAGCGTCGTTCGCACAGCGTGGCCATTCGCGTAGCGTGGCCTTTGGCCTTGGCCAAAGCCTGTGCCACAAAGCTGACCGCTGACCGCTGACCACTGACCGCTGACGGCTGACGGCTGATGGCTGAATGCTTACTGACAATCTAAGGGTTACCAAACTTGGTAGTAGGTAATTAATTCTGTGTAGGTGATTAAAGGTTTTCAAAATAACTTTCATCCTTGATGCTTAATCCTTAATCGTTAATCCTTGATCAGACTCCTGAGACTCCTGTAAATCAGACTCCTGTAAATCAGGATCGGGTTGAGGCAGTGGTTTTTCGGTGGTAGTTAGTTTCAAAAAGACATCTTCCAGGGTAGCGCGAGTCCGTCGCATTTCGTATATCCCTACACCAGCTCCCACGGTCACAGCTGCAATATCCCGTGCGGGTTCTGCTCCCGGTGCTGATACGATGTGGAATAAAGATCGTCCGCCAGGTAAATTGTGATCATTAACCAGTTCCACCAGGCAAACTCCTGGTATTACTTGTAATAATTTCTGTAACTCCTGTGCATCACCATATATTTCTAACTCATAACCTGATCCCCCGGTTAACTCCGCCAGTAACTTGTCTGGACTATCTGTTGCTACAATTTTGCCTTCATTGATAATGGCTACCCGGCTACAGGTCATACTCACTTCTGGTAGAATGTGGGTAGATAGGATAATAGTATGGTCACCAGCAAGGCTCTTAATTAAGTTACGGACATCAATAATTTGCCGAGGATCAAGACCCACTGTCGGTTCATCTAGAATGATGGCCGGTGGGTCATGTACAATCGCCTGAGCGATACCCACCCGTTGACGGAAGCCCTTAGAAAGCTTGCGGATCAGTAGCTTGGCCTTGCTCGTTATGTTACAGCGCTCCATGGCAGTTTTGACCTTAGTAGTGCGATCGCCTGCAGCAACACCTTTAATACGGGCAACAAAGTGCAAAAATCCTTCAACGGTCATGTCCGGATACAGTGGCGGAAATTCCGGTAAATAACCAATTCGGCGTCGTACTGCCATAGAATTTTCATGAACATCATAATTAGCAATTCGGGCAGTACCATGGGTTGCTGGTAAATAGCCTGCCAAAATTCGCATGGTAGTGGTTTTCCCTGCACCATTCGGTCCAAGGAAGCCTAGGATTTCTCCTGGTTCAACCCTGAAAGTAACATTCTCTATCGCTGGGGTGGTGCCATAGATTTTGCTTAGATGCTCTACTTCTATCATAGTCTTAAGTATTACGTGTTAAGTATTAGGTATTAAATATTACCTGTTAAGTATCACTTGTTATAGATAAAGTTTTAAGTGTTAATTATTAAATATTAAGTAGTAATTATTAATTAATACGTGTTAAAAATTACCTGTTAATTGCCATTTACTGACTAATATGGTTAAATCTATTATTCACGTTAACCCAGTCACTGGTAAGGATAGCGATACTGGTGATACTGTTCCGTTTAAAACCTTGACTAAGGCACTTTCTATGGCCACTGCTGGAACTACCATTCACTTAGCCGCTGGTACCTATAATGCGGCTAGGGTCGAAGTTTTTCCCCTAGTGATTCCTAAAGTAGTGATGGTTGTCGGCAATAAACCGACCAAGGGTAAGGATATTGTGATTTCGGGCAGTGGGAACTATGTCAGCCCTACGTTTAATCGTCAAAATATTACCATCCCTGACTCGGCAGCACCGTTAATAGCAGATAATAAAATACTCGGTAACCGAGCTGTAATCGTTTTGATGCGTCAGGTGCAACCGGTATTGCGTCGTAATCTGATTGAGAACAATACTCATGGTGGTTTAGTGGTTAATGGTAGGGCTAGACCAGATTTAGGCAATTCTCAAGACCCGGCGGGTAATATCCTGCGCAATAATGGTAAGGCTGATCTCCAAAATAGCAGCTCTGTCAGGTTAGTTTCGGTGGGCAATCAGCTCAATCCATCTAGAATTGAGGGTGCGGTAGAGTTGCGTTAATCTCAAGTTCCAGTCCGGCAGACTGGTCCATTTCAATTCAGTGATTTGAGAGGTCATTGGGCAAGCCAGTTTATTGGAGAATTAGTGATCAGACGGCTAGTTAGTGGCTTTGGAGATGGCACATTCAAGCCAGAAGCCAACCTGACTAGAGCACAGTATGCAGCAATTATTGCCAAAACATTTGAAAGCCCACGGCAGGTGGGTAAAGGTAGAGGGGAGTTTGTGGATTCGAGCGCCAAATTTTGGGCATCACAAGCAATTCGGAAAGCAGCAGTTATGGGTTTTATTTCCGGATTCCCCGATCGCACATTTCGCCCCCAGCAAAATCTGACCAGAGTGCAAGGTCTGGTATCCCTAGTCAAGGGTTTGGGGTTAACAGGTGGTTAGTCTAGGGAACTCGGGTTTTATCGCGATCGCGTTCAGATTCCCAGCTATGCTACCCAAGCGGTAGCCACAGCAACTCAAAGACAAATGGTAGTAATTATCCCGAACCCCATCAGCTCAATCCCATGAGGCCGATTACTCGTGCTGAGGTGGTAGCATTAATTTACCAGGCATTGGTAGCAAAAGGCTCTGCAGATGCGATTGGCCGTAGGCCACACTACGCGATCGCATCTCCTTATATTGTTAACCCTAACCCTGACATTACCTCATTTACCGATATACCTGGACACTGGGCAGAAGGTTTTATTCGCCGCCTCGGTAGTCTAAACCTGATTAGTGGCTTTGCGGATGGCAGCTTTCAACCAGATGCCCCTCTAACTCGGGCTGAGTGCGCTGCCCTACTGGTAAAAGTGTTTGACCCCAATCCAATCGGTCCAGCTACCCAATTTATTGATGTCCCCCTGAATTTCACCGGCATTACCAGCTATCAACCAATCCTATCGTGGTGGTTTTCTCTCTGGATACCCCGACCAAACCTTCCATCCTCAGCAGACCTTGCGCCGTGTTGATTTGATTGCCTCTCTAGTCAATGGGCTGTCTTTAGCCAAAACTCTAGGGAAGTCAGTTAAAGACTCTTCTGAGATTTCTAAAATCTCAGAAGATTGGAAGGATATTCCTGCTTATGCTACCGAAGCAGTTGCATACGCTACCATCGCGAAAATTGTCGTTAACCACCCCAACCCAACCCTGTTGCATCCCAAGCGGGAAGCAAAGCGAGCTGATGCGATTGCATTTATCTATCAGGCCTTGGTGAAGACAGGACGTTTCACTGAGTTCAACTCACCGTATAGTGTTGTCATGAGTCATGAGTCCTGATTTCAGTGACCAAGCAACTCACTACTAAAACTAGTTGCAAGTTGCAGGTTGTAGGTTACAGGTTGCAGGTTGTAGGTTGCAGGTTGTAGGTTACAGGTTGCAGGTTGCAGGTTGCAGGTTGCAGGTTGCAGGTTGCAGGTTGCAGGTTGCAGGATATAGGTTATATTCCCAAGCGACGTTGCCAGAAGCCTCTGTGGGTCCATAATGTGCCACATGTGCGACCTTTCCACCTGGAATCGTACCACCTTCCCACCTTGAATCCTTTTACCCATGACCAATGACTCAGATTTAGCCATTGCCTATGCCCTTGCCTTGCTCAGTCACTATGGGTTTGAGCTCAGGGGTTACACTGTAGAAGAATTAGTCAATCTATGGCTTGAGAACTATCCTGCCAATTGGGTGCGTCTAGCGGTGATTGAGGCTCTTTATCAAGGGCGTTACAAAGCGATATCTGTAGAGCAAATTTTGACAGTCTGGTTACGACGAGGACAACCTATATATCGCTTTAATCATGAGTTTGAGCGGATGGTTTGTCGTAAATTTCCCCAAAATTTAACCGCTCCCGTCGATAGTACATCCGCAACCGAGAGCTTAGAACTAAGTTTACAGTGGGTAGAGAATGTTGCTGAAACCTCTGTAGGTACTAGTTCTTATGAAACTACACCAGAGCAAGGCATGGTTGAGTCAAAGACACTCCAAGCAGCACCAACACGGCAACAGGACACTTCCCCTGAAGCCAAGACCATATCATCCAAAATACCTGAAAAATCAGTCAAGCCCAGAGAAAGCTTCCCAAAGCCTCTGAGCAAAGCCCGTGCTAGTCCTATCTACAATGTAGATTGGTCAAGTTATGAGCTTAACAAGAAGCCAATTAACCAATTTCATCCACCACCAGACTCTTCAGATGTTTACCTTAAGCTCAAGGCAGTTGTCCTGCACCAAGACTCTGCTACAGTCACAGCTATGGTAGTCGATCAGCAAGTCAGTGATTCAGCTTCCAGTGCCTTGGAAGATCAGGAGGTCGAAAGTAGGTCAGAGCCAGAGAGTCCTTCCCAGGCCACTGTTAACCTGGAGCAAAGTTAACCATCCCACGATTAATCCCCGTGGGATGATTGGCCGTAGGCCACGCTACGCGATTGACCGTAGGTCACGCGGGGCGCGATTGACCTTTGGCCACGCGGGGCGCGTTTGGCCGTAGGCCACGCGGGGCGCGTTCGGAGCTAATCATACCAAATCCTCGCTGATCCCCCTATGGCATACCCCATTGTGATTAAATTATTTTTTATAAACTTTCATCAAACTATCCAGTAATATTCATTAAAATTTTATATATTAGCTATATATCTAGCACTTAATTGATAGACTTAATTCCAGTCTAAATTACTTTAGCAAAGTCTAGCAACAGGATGCATGAAAAAAGTTTTTGTTTTCCCCTATTTTCTGGTTTAATAGCCGGACTAATTTTTGGAATCCAGCTGACATTATTTGTCCAAATAATTCTTGAAAATTACTCGGCACGAGCCTGTGCTAAGATTCCTGATGGCAAATTTGCTGTTTTTGTACCAACAAGTTATTTATTGAATAAAATAAATCTTAAACGAGTCGTTATATCTAACAAATGGGCTTACAATTACAATTGTAAGCTGTTTAAATCCAAACATGATTATATTAAAAATTCTAAGGTCATTAAGTCGGATTCATTTATAAAAGATAACTATGCCCCAGCCGGTTATATACAGGTGCCATCAGAGAGATATATGCTCAAGAAAGTGTGGCGAGGTACCCTGATTGGATATTTTTCTGAATATGAGGCAAATTTAGTCAGGAACAAAGTCCTAGAAAGTGCTTACAGTAAAGAACCAAAACCTATCGATAAGCCTTTTGTAGTAAATAACATAAATACTAATAATTGAGACTTTAAGCATTCAGCGGTCAGCCCTCAGCGGTCAGTGTTCAGTGGTTAGTGGTCAGCTGACGTAAAAGAGATTAAACCAATGGTTACCTGTTGTCTTGATCCCAAGCGCGAGTGGTGCATGGGTCTGTGTGGGTCACCTGCGTCCGCACCGCTGTTTGCCCCGTGGTAACCCCCGCATGAAGGCACTGCCTCCCCTGTTCCCTTGCTGCATCACTTATTCAAAAGCTGATAGCACCTCAAGTAGAGTGGTCAAACGCGCCCCGCGTGGCCCAAAAGCCAAGGCCAAGGCTGATACGCGACACGCGCTATAGCTGATAACTGATAACTGATACGCGACACGCGCTATAGCTTACTGAATGCTTAACTTTCACGTAACACCAAGACGAATTTCTGTGGCCAGAGAAGCCATGGTTAATTGCCCCCTCTGCTGGAGAACGTTAGTGCGTAACCGAAAGTTAGGGCTAGCAAACCAAAAACGTTCTTCAGCATATAGAGTTTTCCCCTCTGTAATCATTGTTAAAACATCATCCTGGCCGATACTGTAACGACATTTTAGCGATGCAGCGAGGTAGCGCGGTCTTGGGGGTCCCCCCCATGAGCGACTACCGGTGCTGTCTTGGGGAGGCAGCGCGGTCTTGGGGGTTCCCCCCATGAGCGACTGCCGTTGGTTTCCCCCACTCGCTATTGCATCAAGAAAGGAAGTTTCTTCAACATCACCATTAGTTCGCAATAGCTTGCCAATGTCAGGATTTTCTGGGTTGGGAACAGCTACAACAACAGTGGAACCAGTTTGCTTTTTCTGCTCTCCTACTACTGTACCGTCCCAAATCACTTTTAAGCCAAATATAGCTATACCAGGCTCTATTTGGTATTGCTTACAGAGTTTGATCACCTCTGGGGCATCACCAGATAGCATTTCCATTGTGATGTTGGACTTACCATTTTTAATGGGTTGAGAGGTAATATGATTACTAGTACGTTGAGAAAACCATCTGCCAGCGCTCTGTTCAAAAAACTCTTTAATATCCATTGGCTAAGATTGTAAAAATTTGTGGTAGATCGTGGTAGATCACTGATGTTGGTAATTTCAATCAAGTGGTTCACTCTTGATTCTATCGCGCTATGATTAGCCCAATTACCAGGATGCTACACTAGCTTGAGGCTTTAGACAAACGCAATAGAGCCATTTGAGCGGCTTCAGATACTTGAGGATGGCTGTCTTTTGCCAAATAGTTTAATGCCGAGATACTTTTGTCCTGACCAAGTTGACCGAGAGCTTCTGCTAAACGTTGACGCACTATCCAATCCTCTGACTGGGCAAAGCGTAGAATATCGTCTATAGCTTCTGTAGCTTTGATTTCCCCCAAAGCAGCAATAGCAGCTTGTTGGACTAGTACTTCCTGACTATCTAACGCCTTGGTCAGCACATCACGAGCACGGGGATCTTGGAGGTTACCTAGGGACACAGCAGCACTAAAACGTACCAACCATTCAGTATCTTCGTAGAACGCCCTAACTAGAGCTTCAAAGGCTTTGGGGTCACCTAGATATCCCAAAGCCCCAGCAGCAGCAGCACGAATGCCGTAATCTGGGTCAGTTGCCATAAATTTGACCAAAATTGGGTAGCATTCTTCCGTAGGCTTGACTCCCAGGGCGAAGATAGCCATAGAGCGAACTGGTAAATTGGGATCATCAAGTACCTTTTTAATTAGCGGCACCGCATCACTGGCTTGAACATCTCGTAGTGATGCCAGAGCCATCAAGCGATCGCGCATGTTGGGGCTTTCCAGCTGAGCCGAAAGTTGTTCTAAATTAGAGGGCATCGTAGTTTCTTGGGGTTTGGTTGACAATTAACCTCAGGGGAGTATTAGCATCGGTTGTGATCCGTTGAGAATCTACCCAGCTGTCTGGTAAAGTAATCGCTCTGTAAGCATTCAGCTATCAGCATTCAGCATTCAGCATTCAGCATTCAGCATTCAGCATTCAGCATTCAGCATTCAGCATTCAGCGATTAGCGCTACAGATGGTGCTACTTGAGTGGCTATTGGCCTTGGCCTATGGCCACGCTTGGCCTTGGCCAAAAGGCCAAAGCCTGTGCCACGCTACCTCAGGTGCTTTTGAATAAAATAAGCTGAGTGCTGAACGCGCACGCACCTCAAGTAGCGCTTGTGCTGACTGCTTAAATCCCTCTGACCTGCTTGCTAGATCAATCTTTATACACAATTGTCGCTCTGAGTCATAGTTTTGGGAATGCTATGGCTGTATCTATGGAAGTTTTTTAGTCAACTAGCTATGGCAAATCAATTCAACTTTCGGCATCTGAGTACAGGTAAGAATAGAAAACAGGCTGATGTGAGAAATACAACAACCCAAGTCACTTCTGCCACAGTTGCTGATGGTAACTGTTGAATTGAGAGCTGATCGTTCGATTTTGAGACATCAATGATGAGATTAGAGCAGTTCCAGATTCTACGTGAGCTTACCGTCGATGAAGCAGCCTTTGAGCAGCTTCAAGAAATTTTATTAGCTCAGGAAACCAAATACCAAAAGGCACAAGAGCAAATTCACTTTCAGGCTTGTTTATTAGATAACTTACCTAGTGGGATTATTGCCATAGATATGGACGGAAAAATTATCCATTGGAATAGTTATGCCTGCAAGCTATATCAATGGCAAGCCCAAGATGTTATTGGGTCCGAGCTATCCGAGATCATGTTTCCCCCTAGAAGTCATGCTCCCATCAAAGAAATTTTTGCTCAATTGTCCCAGTTAGAGGTTTGGCAGGGTGAGTTGCTTATTCAACGCCAAGACGGTAGCCAATTGGCTAGCGATTTTAGGATTAGTGTCCTGCAAGATCAGGTAGGGAAACAGATTGGTTTTGTAGCAACTGTCGTTGATGGTAAAGAGGGCAAACAGGCACAGATTGACCGTAGGTCACGCTACGCGAACGCACTGTCTAACCAAGTGGCTCAAGATAAGCTCAGGCAGGCAATGGGTGATTCCCTTCGGGAAAACTTTGCAGCCCGCATTCGTAAGTCTTTAGATGTGGAGACAATTCTAAATACCACAGTTAATGAAGTTCGTCGATTGTTACAAGCAGATCGGGTAGCGGTTTATCGCTTCGAGTCGGATTGGAGAGGTAGATTCACAGTAGAGTCTGTAGAATCACCCTGGCAGCCGATTACAGGTAGGGAAATGTATAATCCCCAGTTCTGGGAAACCCATGCTAATCAGTACCGGTATGGTCCGATCCAAGCGATTGAAGATATCTATTCTGATTCTGGGGGCTTGTCCTCCTATGAAGTTAATTGCCTAGCTCAGTTTCAAGTCGTTGCTAACTTGGTAGTTCCGATCATCTGTCACCCTCAACTAGACCAAAACCAACCATTAGACTCACCTTTGTGGGGACTACTGGTTGCCCATCAGTGTAGTAGACCACGACAGTGGCAGTTTTGGGAAAGAAATTTGTGGAAATCAGTAGCAGACCATGTAGGAATTGCGATTCAGCAGGCTCAAATTTATCAGGAAAACCAACTCAAAGCTCAACGGGAAGCAACGCTCAATCAGTTTACTCAAAAGATTCGTAGCTCTCTTGATTTAGAGCAGATTTTTACCACAGCCACTCAAGGAATTAGTCAGCTGTTGGAGGTTGACCTAGTAGAAATTCAAGAATATCTGCCACAGCAGCAGGTTTGGTTAACCGTATCTCAATGCAGTAAACAAGCTAACTTGAGTAGCCCAATGGGAGCTGAAACTCCCGATGTGGACAATCAGATTAGTCGCAAGATCAAAAATCTCGAAGTGGTGCGTATTAACAATAGCTGCAACTTAAAGCTTCAGGATACTTGCCATGGGTTACTTGTACCACTAAGGTTTCAAAACCGCCTCTGGGGAAAATTGTGCCTGATCAAGATTGATAGTGATTACCAATGGTCTGATGGCGCAGTGACTTTGGTGCAGTCGATGGCTGAGCAACTTGCGATCGCAATTCAGCAAGGCCAGCTTTATCAGCGTTTGGCTAACCTCAACACCGACTTAGAACGGCAAGTACTTGAGCGCACCCAACAACTACGAGAGAGAATCCAGGAACTACAGAAACTAAACATGCTCAAAGATGATTTCTTAAGTACCGTTTCTCATGAACTGCGCACACCTCTATCCAATATGAAAATGGCAATACAGATGCTCAAAATTTCTCCGGAGAGTCAACGACGACAGCGCTATACAGAGATTTTAGAATCTGAGTGTTACAGAGAAATTGAACTAATCAACGATTTACTTGACTTGCAGCGTTTAGAAACCGCCTCTTATCAGGTTTCGAGAACAGTAGTAGACTTGAAAATCTGGTTACACCGAATCGTTGATTCCTTTTGCTCCCGTATCCAGGCACAACAGCAAATCCTGAAGTTGACTTTGTCAGATAATTTGCCATCGGTTTTGATTGACAAGACCAGCTTCGGGCGAATTGTGACAGAACTGTTCAACAATGCTTGTAAATATACTCCAGCCAACAGGCAGATTATTCTTGAGTTTTTTTACCAAAACAATCCGGATCTGATCGCATCAGATACCGTACCCAAGGTAATATTTAAAATCAGCAATCAAGCTGAGATTGCTGATACGGAATTACCCCACATCTTCGATAAGTTCTATCGCATTCCTAATGCTGATCCTTGGAAGCGAGGTGGTACAGGATTAGGTCTAGCTTTGGTCAAGGAGCTAGTCAAACAGCTCGATGGCATCATTCAGGTAGAAAGCTCTCAGAGATGGACTACATTTACCGTTCAAATTCCGGCTCCTCAAGGCTCCGAACTCAATGAACACGACAACAGTTTAACGATCAAGTTTTAATCTACCTTCAATGCTTAAGGGATTGCTTGGTCTGTTGCCCAAGGCTATGTTTTGCCCAAGGATAGGGGTTAAGTGATAGTTGAGTTGTTAGTTGAGTTGTGCTACCCTAATGACTTTTGACTTTCCCCGTTTGAATGGAACACTATTATATTAGTCTTCATGTTCTTCAAACTGATCGACTAATTCCGCTGAAGGGGGTCCAAAAGCGGTATAAATCGATATACCAGTGATACCGATTACAAAAACAAGGATAACAATGCTAAGGACTATTGCGGGTTCCATGGCTCAAATCAAATATAAGTGTGTCTGTTGATGCAGTCGCTTGTTTAGGAAACCACGGCAGTTGCTCATGGCCCATGGGTCTGTGTGCGGAAGCAAGTTCAGCTCCTGTGTTGATGCAAAGCGCGAGTGGGATAAACCCTCAAGACGGCTTAGGTGCGCTTGACCCGTAATTTAATTCGCCACGGGTCGCACCTCTGCATCGCTGTAAGCCCCGTGGGAACCACACCAGTTGCTAATGGGGGGAACCCCCGCATGAAGGCACTGCCTCCCCGTGAGGCCACTGCATCGCTATATTAGTCTGTTTTCTTTTTGAGATTCTGCTGTCTAAAATCTAGACAAACCTATACATTTAGTTCACTCTGGATCGAGAGCATGGCAGGGGATAACCCGAGCTGTGCTTGAACGATCACGCCAAAGGCGAGCTAAACGGGATCTATTGTTAGAAGTAGAATCAGAGTCAATTGTAGCCTTTTTTGATGTTGTGTTAACAAATTTTAGTTTTATTGCTTTTTATTAAGAATAGCACACAAGTTTAACACTGTTAAGATAAATTTCCAAAACTCTAACTACTAGACAGTAGTTGACAGTAGTTGACATAATATTAAGTTTTGTTAACTACTGTCTAGGTTTGTCAATAAAAAATCCTAGTCGCTCAAAAAGATTAGTTGTTGTGAACGGCAGGCTTGACAAATAGAAGGTACTGTGTTAATAGTTTGTTAATTGTCTTGGGAAAAGATGACGTGGCGCGTCCGTGGCGGACATGGGGTATGTAGCCCAACCTACACAAGGCTTGGGGTCTCCCGTTATACCCGAAGTTAGAGGGAGACCCCAAGCCTGACTGGGTCTCTTGATTTTGGACTGAAACAGTGGTATCAATATTGAGGTGCGACCCAAGGCTGGGTTCCCCGGCCTAGGAGGCGCTCACCTATTGAATCGTGGATTAATGGCGGTTGGACTGCCGCTCAATGGCTGTGGTAAATCGGTATAGGTGCGCTCTTACTTGGCGAATTAAATTCGCCACGGGTCGCACCTCAGGATATCGAACGCGCCCCGCGTCGGCATCCGCCGAGGAGCAGCAATTCTCATTCGTGAGTAAGAGCGCGCCCACATCATAATCTTTGATTTGATGTGGGATTAGTCACAATATCTATTAACATAAATCTAAATTTACCATAAACTCAATTTACCCATGGCACAAAGAACTCGGCTAGGAGATATTCTCAAACCCCTTAACTCCGAATATGGTAAAGTTGCCCCAGGTTGGGGCACTACTCCTGTAATGGGAGTCTTTATGGGGCTATTTTTCGTCTTTTTGCTGATTATTTTGCAGATTTACAACAAATCAATCCTCATTCAAGGTTTCAACGTTGATTGGACAAGCCTAGGGCAGTAGTCTACTCCCTGACTCAACTGCTAATCATTAACATTTCAAATATTTCAGCTCCCTCCCGGCTTGTCCGGGTTTTTTTATCCTCTTGACAACAATGGATAGGCTCGGAAGTCACATCGGATAACTCCCTGGCTTAGTCCAACTGGCTTAGTTCAACTGGCTTAGTTCAACTAAACAGCGGTCAATTTGGGTCAAATGTGGAATACTAATAACAGCAAACTAAATAACAGCAAACTAGTAACAGCAAACCAGAACTTGACAAATCCCAGGAGGTTATATAACAATGAACGTTTTTGGTATGGGTTTACCGGAAATGGTGTTGATTATGGTCATTGCCCTATTAGTATTTGGCCCTAAGAAGTTACCAGAAATTGGTCGTAGTCTGGGTAAAGCAATTAGAGGCTTCCAAGATGCCTCCAAGGAGTTTGAAAGTCAGTTTAAGCTAGAGGCACAACAGATAGAGCAAGGGCTGAACACCCCTACCCCAAGTGAATCTGAGAAAACTGCCACCAAAGAAGTTGCTACAGCAGAAGTTGCTACAGCTCAATCAAACAATCATGCTACGACATCTTCTCAACAAAGCTAATTCCAGAGAGGTCGAGCAACTTCAGCAAGAGGCTAGACCCAAGCAGGCATGATCACTAGTACTGCTCCGGGGAATTAAAAATTATGGTATTAACAATTCTTGCATGCTTATTACATAAGCGTTTTGCTATTTTTGAATCGTATATTTATTTCCGCCGTGCTGTACTAGATGACTCTTGAACTGTAAGCCAGTAGCTCATTGGTCGATTGCCTTGGCAACCATTGACGCTCCACGAGCAAGGGGTTTGAGTAGTCGTGGAGTGTCAACAATGAGTTAGCTACTGGATTTACCATTTTTCTCATTGTTCTTAGTAGAAGGTGCCTCAAACTTGTAGCCAACACCTCGAACTGTCTGAATTAAGGAAGGGTCACTGGAATTCACCTCAATTTTCCGGCGAATTTGACCGATATGGACATCAACTACTCGCTGATCTCCCACATAATCGTACTCCCAGACTTCCTGAATTAACTCAGAACGGCGCAAGACTCGACCTGGATGACAGGCCAGAAAATGGAGTAGATCAAATTCCAGAGCAGTTAGAGGGATAAGTATTTCGTTGATAGTTACCTCCCTACGCCCTGGATCGATGACTAAATGGTCGAAGACGAGGCGTTCTGCTTCAGTAGCAGTAACAGCCCGCTTCCGTTTCAAAATTGCTCTAACTCGATTTTCCAGCTCTTGTAAATCAAAGGGCTTGGTGATGTAGTCATCAGCACCTTGTTGAAATCCTTGATTTTTGTCAGCAGCATCCGACCGACTGGTGAGCAAGAGGACAAAGACATCAGTGCGGCTCTGCATTTGCTGACACAGGTTGTAGCCAAGGGCGTCAGGCAAATTGACATCCAGAATGACTAAATCTGGATTAAATTGCTCAAATGTGGCAAGAGCCGTCTTGCCATCTTGAGCAGCCTGCATTTGAAAATTCTTTTGACTTAAGAAGCGTAGAATTAAATTTCGGATTGCCGGATCGTCATCTACGACAAGAATCTTGGCGGCGGTCATAACTTTCCACGGAAAACGGGATCACAAATTTAAGACGCAGAGTGTTTTGACACCAACGGTGCTGTTGGGCATTGTAGACAATTATCGTCAGATTATTACGTAATGCCAATAGTTGGTAAATTGCATAGGCAAATCAGTTATTTTCAAAATTCCCCCACAGTAGGACTTCCAGAACCACGGCAAAAAGTCTTTTTTTCTTCTTCTAAAGAGCAAAAAACCCATAGCCTTGATGGGTCTATATGGATTTACTAACGGTTCTAACATTATTCAGGAATTCTCCGGTGATTTGGCAATAAAACTGAGATGCACCGGCATTGTGTTGACTTCACTGCGGCACTGCTGTTTGAAGATCAAGCTACACTAGCACCCAGGGGCATTGACACCACCCTCAACCAAGACGACTCTGTGACCAGTGGTTACCCAGAGCAAGGTTGAGAGTTTCTCGTGCCTAACCTTAACATATACATAACTAGTTTAAAGTTGCTGTCATACTAATGAAAAGAAGGGATGTGAAAACAAGGGATGTCTCGGAGGTCTTGAATGAGTGATAACAATCCCTATGATCAGCTTGGGGTTACGGAAGAAGCGTCCTTTGATGAAATTCAGGATGCCAAAGGTCGCCTGATGCAAAAGCATCGTGGTAACCAAAAGCTTTTAGATACCGTAGAGGCGGCCTACGATGCCATTATCATGGATCGACTTAGGATGCGCCAGGAAGGAAAGATTAAAGTTCCTGATCGTATTCGTTTCCCAGAGAAGGCTTCTCAAGCTCCACCGAGTTTTCCCCAAACACCAGTTAATAACTCTCCTGAGTGGCTGAAACGGTTGTGGGATACTCCGACAAGAGAAGACATGATCTGGCCGAGTGCGGTGTTCTTAATCTTAAGCAGTGCTACGGTGCTTTACACCTCATCGGCAGACTCGATTTTGCCCTTGGTGATGGCTATAGGCTTCGGATTCACGATCTATTTCCTCAATCGGAAAGAACAACAATTTGGTCGTGCAGTGTTGCTAACCCTGGCAGGTCTGTTTTTGGGTGTGGGATTGGGGAGTTTGCTGGGGAATTCTCTGGGAAGCCAATTTACCACCCTAGACTTGACAACAGAAAAACTGGCTACATTGGTGACATTTGTATTGCTGTGGCTGATTAGTTGCTTCTTACGTTGAACATGGGAATGGGGGATTGGGGATGAGGATGTGCCTCCAATAGCACGTTCCTTGTCTAGTAGTGGTGCTTTTCCCCTTGATGGGATATATCCCAAACGTCTCTACCCTTGCTTGGGTTTGCCCGGTGGAAACCACGCCAGTCGCTCATGGGGAGCGACTGCATTATGGCCATGAAAAGCAATTTTCATGAAAATTGCTTTTTTAAATAACCACAAGCCTTGTCAGCCAAGACTTTAGCGCGATTTTTTTATAAAAATTATTATTTTATAAAAATTTATCATAGCCACAGGCTTGAGATCCAATTTTTTTTAACTGTGTTAAGAAACTTAAAGTTTATCAAACCCTTTCTGTTCCCTGATCCGAAGTTCCCTTGTCTGCACAGCTAGTTAGTGATATAATTACTTCAATTTCGATACAATCTCACCACCATAGCCATAGCTTTTTTGGAACAAAAAATCACTTGAACTTTCACAGTTCGTTTAATCCCACCCTGACCGAGGGTCAGGCGTAGGGCTCGCTCTAGCCGGATTAGCTAAAATCGCCAATTATACGGCTTGTAGTACTGCTGTGTCTAGAACTAAATCTACCGCTTCAGCGAGATTATTGACGGTAAAATCTGGTTCGTAGAGATTGAGCTGAGTGCGATCGCGTATTCCAGATAAAACTCCAATTGCTTTAATACCGTGGGTTTTGGCAGCCACTATATCCGCTTCTGTATCGCCAATCATCCAGACATCAGACGCAGCTGGGAGTTTTTTTAGGGCTTTTGCCATTAGCAAAGGTTTATCCTTAGTGT
The DNA here is from genome assembly GCF_010692305.1 of Moorena sp. SIO4G3. Lineage (NCBI taxonomy): Bacteria > Bacillati > Cyanobacteriota > Cyanophyceae > Coleofasciculales > Coleofasciculaceae > Moorena > Moorena sp. SIO4G3. The sequence goes on from NZ_JAAHIG010000042.1 coordinate 41,767, forward strand.
CACCGGTCTTAACATAGTCGTTACTCAGGCAATACCGTCGGTTAGGGGGAAAAAATTTCTCCAGGTCTAAGCGACTGAAGGCTTCATCAAGCTCTCGCACCCGACGCATGGTCATGACGGCTAAATCTACACCTGCTTGTTGTAATTTTTCCAGGGCATCGATAGCTCCGGGAACCGGTTGATCATGGACTAAGTAGGGCAGAGTGTGTACAGTTTGACGGCGTAGCTGAGCAAATGCTTCAGCTTGGCTGGGATCGAGACCAGAACGAATACCAATAATTATCTCCGGAACACGCCCCCTCTTACACTGCCAAAACTCCGCCTTGGACATGGGCAGGATTGGCTGGTTAGGGCGTTGGATTTCTTTGAGACAAAACTGGTAAACCCGATAGTAACGTTCTGAGACATTCATTATCGGACCGTCAAAGTCTGTAAATACTCTAATCATTATCTAACAAAATGTAATATTTATTTACATTATTATCTCATCCCGTGAGTATTTATCACTAAAATTACGAATTTGTAACATTGCCAATCTCTCAGGACTTACCCATTACTCCTGACAGGGGTAGGTTTTTGAGATTTGGGTCAGGAGTCGGGAGTCGGGAGATGGGGAGATGGGGAGATGGGGAGATGGGGAGATGGGGAGATGGGGAGATGGGGAGATGGGGAGATGGGGAGATGGGGAGATGGGGAAATGGGGAGATGGTGAGAATTCTCTGTCTCTTGCACCTTATCCAGTCACGAATCGGGGAAACGCCCTCAGCTGCGCGCACCCGTCCAATAAATTCTTGTAGATTTGGAGATTTATTTATTGGACAGGACTTACGCGGTTAAGTTGATTTCGCCCCCCTAGCCCCCCAATTCTGGGGGGTAAAGATGTCAAAGTCCCCCAGAATTGGGGGACCCACGGGGGCAAATGCGTAAGTCCTGTTGGAGTTTTTACGCAATGAAAGTACGTACTCCCACCAAAGTTAAAAACAGAGAAAGTAACAAGCGAGAGTTAGCCACCTAATTTATTGGGTTGGCAGCGAGCGTACCGGGATTTATCCCGGAGATCGTGCTACAATAGAACAACGAGTAAGAACAAGGTTGGTTACGTTGATTTTTTGCGCTTTATGGTGAGATTCCAGCCAGTAAGAGACGGGGTTGATCCTACTCCTCAAGGAACAGGCAAGTAATGCAGCAAAAAGTAGTGATTTATTGCCCTGATTTGTTTGGTACAACCACTCCGAAAGTTATTTAAATTAAAAGTAAATCCACAGGTTAACTTCTCTGTTAATCCGTTCGCGTAGCGTGGCCATAGGCCAGGGAGGTAGGGCAGTTTTGAATCTGCCGCAACGGTATACTAGATTCACTTCTAGATCAGACCGTGAGCGGATGTCGTTGCGCGGTTTTAACCCGCGCAACGACATCCGCTCAGAATCCCCGTCTTTTCAAAGCGGGGAGAGTTCAACTACCCGGGCATCAGCCGTGGAACGGGCATCAGGTGTGGAACCGGCATCTTGCCGGTTATAAATATTCCCAGGCAGGCAGGATGCCCACCCCACTTATTCATATTGATCCGAAGATACTGATCTTGTGGGGCAGGCAGGATGCCCACCCCACTCATTCATATTGATCCAAAGATTCAGCAATGCCAGATTTTTTACCGATTCCCGACTCCCGATTCCCGATTCCCGACTCCCGATTCCCGACTCCCGATTCCCGACTCCCGATTCCCGATTCCCGATTCCCTGACAACTGCCGCGAAGTCTACTGCTCAATAACTACCGCATTCAACCCGTCTAACCGTAAAGCAACTTGATAAGCCTTACCAACTTTCTTCAGTTTAAACGCTCCCAAGGATTGCAAAAATTTGGGGAATGTACCCTTTAAATTTAAGTCTCTCATCAACTGAGTAATGGGTCGAGAGTATTGTTTTTTAAATTCAGTAGCTATATGAGCGATCGGAACATAAGGATCTTTATAGTTTGTCTTCAAATCCTTGAGGAGTTTAACTAGTATCTCTTCCAAATCTGATTTAGATTCAATTTTAGATACAGGCTTAACAGTAGGTTTTAACTGAATAGTCTTCAAAGAAGAAGTCTTTTTAATGAAAGAAATTGGCTTTTCAAATAGAGTTATATAAAAATTAGAAGTCCCCGGTATGTGATGAGTCACAAACTCCTTGGGGTAATCACTAAAAATATCGGTTGTTAGTTTTCCAGGCAAGCGCAGGGACACAACTTGATTGAGGCTAAGCTGATACTTTGATTCAAATAGATATGATAGTCTAGACAGGTTTACCCAAGCATTGGAAGTGCGTTTTTGTTCAGCTTTGAGGATGTCTTTGAGCTGATTAATAAATTCTTCGAGGGTGGGGATTTCTGGTACAGAAACCAGAGAATGGGCTTGAGTTTCACGAGTCTTGTTATTTAAAACAATTATCTTATCGTTTTGCTTACGCACCAAATAGACTTTTAGTCCATGGGTTTGTAGGGTGGTGCAAAGATGAGTCATGACCCCATCAGAGGAACAGACTAAGACTTCCTTGGCGGTTGGATAATGGATAAAGATAGAAGACCCAACGGTAGCCATCTTAAAATCAGCGCTGTCCTTTCCTGGTGGTACGTGAATTAGCTCATAGCCACGAGTATGCAGTTCAGTGTCATACTTACCCATAGCACGCCAATTGGCAACAGCAATTTTGA